>JAYUGZ010000971.1:0-17772 GCA_043767465.1 Cyanobacteriota bacterium | reverse complement strand
TTTGCCTCACATAGAGTCGCTGTTGTATACGAAGGGCGCTCGATATTTAGCGGGTAAGCGGGTGTTAATCAGTGCGGGAGGAACGCGGGAACACCTCGATCCGGTTCGGTTTATCGGCAATCCTTCGACGGGCAAAATGGGGATAGCTTTGGCGCAAGCTGCACAGCATCGAGGCGCGACTGTGACGCTGGTACACAGTATAACTGGGGAATTGCCGCTGTCTGGTGTGCGGGCGATCGCAGTTACCAGCGCCCAAGAAATGCGGCAGGCGATGCTGGAATGCTTTCACGATGCGGATTTGACGGTGATGGCGGCGGCGGTTGCGGATGTCAAACCGGCTGATTATAGTAGTGAGAAATTGCCAAAGCGATCACTCCCGAATGCTTTACCGTTAGCACCGGTAGCGGATATTTTGGCAGAGTTGGGCAAATTGAAACAGCCACACCAAAAACTGATCGGGTTTGCAGCACAAACTGGGGATATTGTCAAGCCTGCGCTGGAAAAATTGCGGGCTAAGAAGCTGGATGCGATCGCGGCCAACCCGATCGATCGAATAGGTGCAGGTTTCGGCAGCAATACCAATCAAGCAATATTAATTAATGCCGCCGGGAAGCAAGTAGAAATAGCACCTTGCAGCAAATTAGAAATGGCTCACAGATTGTTAGATTTTGCCATGCAATCCCTAACAGTTGACAGTTGACAGTTGATGGTTGATGGTTGATGGTTGATGGTTGACAGCACTTGACAATCATAAGTCCGAGGATTGGAGTAATGAATCGTCTGATTTTAATTTATCCTTACAAGGGTTCCGGCTTTAAACCAATTCTTTCCGGTAAACCCGCCCCTCGCGATTTTTTGTTCGTTTAACTTTAAATGTAACTGCTAGCTTGACGGGTAAACATCGAACAGTAAATCCCGTTTGATACTATCAATTCGTCGTGAGTTCCTATTTCGGCTATTTTACCATTTTCCATGACGGCGATGCGATCGGCAATTTTGGCCAATCCCAATCTGTGGCTGATGACTATTGTTGTTTTCCCGGCGGCTATTTGGCGGAAGATGCTGTAAATTTCGTGTTCTGTCTTGGGGTCGAGGGCGGCGGTTGGTTCGTCAAAAATTAGCACTTCGGCGGTGTCAAGCCGCATTAAGGCGCGGGCGATCGCAATTCTCTGCCACTGTCCTCCCGATAAGTCGATGCCGTCTTCTAATTGTTTACCCAGCGGTGTTTCTAAACCTTGCTCTAAACTGTTGACTTTAGCTGCAATTCCTGCTTCGGAAATAGCTTCATTGATTGCGGTGTCATCCGACAGGGAAAGCAAGTCGCCGAAACCGACATTTTCGCGGACTGTGGAGGGGAAACGGGCGTAATCTTGCATGACTACTGCTATGCGCGATCGCACGTATGCTAGAGAGTACGATCGCAAGTCTTTGCCATTCCAGGCGATCGAACCGCTTGTCGGATCGTACAGTCTGCCGAGGAGTTTGCCAAGGGTAGTTTTACCCGCGCCATTTTCACCGACAAGCACTAGCATTTCACCCGGATTGATGGTTAAGTTGATATCTTCAACGGTGCTTTTATTGCTACCGGGATAGCAGAAAGATAAATCCTTAATCTCGATGCCAATTTTATCTTTTGTGGGGCCCGAATCTTGCTCGCCATCTGGTAAACTAGGCAAGCGAGACGCCACATTCAGCAGCGGAGACTGCAACTCTGGTTTGAGATCCAAAAGTTGAAAAATCGGACTGACGCCGAGGGAAATATCGTACAAATTAGTGTAATTACCAATCAGCAATTGCAAACTGGTTTCTACTTGAACAATCAAACCAGAATACAGCGCCAAATCTCCCAAAGTGTAGCGCCCTCCCAAAGCTCCCATCACCACATAAACAAAGGGCAAAGCTACACCTATTCTACTAAATATCGACCACAAAAGTACAACAATCGCTCCTTTTTTTCGCACTTGCTGCATCTCGCTAAAAAACTGCAAATACTGACCATTCCAACGTTTGAGCCAAAGTTCCTGCAAGCCAAACAAACGCAATTCTTTAGCATATTCTTCCCCTGTCAATACCGTAGCGGATAAGTTCATCTCGCGAGTGATTTTAGCTTGCTTTTTTTGAACTCTCCAGATAAGTTTGAGATATTTTCTTTCAATGTGAATTGAGGGAAGTGATGAAACCACCATCACCACAGGAACCCACCAAGCTATTGATGCAGCCAGGCCGATCGAGGGAATGAAGATACAAATTCCCGTGATTGTCATGCTGATCGTGAATGCTAGTTGCTGTACTTGTTTAACTCCGGTTTTGGCAAGTTCTAATATATTTAATAGTTCGGGGTTTTCAAACAGGGCGATATCGTCGAAATTGGCGACTTTTTCGAGAACTTTTCCTTCAACTGCGCCTTGAAGGCGATCGCGCAAAGATGTTGCTGCAAAGGAGCTCATTGTTTCGATGGAATCGCCGATTAACTTGAGACTTAAGACTCCGACAATACTCCATAGCAAGATTGGCTGGGAAAGCATCAAAGCAAAGGGCTGTGTTGTTTGGGTTCGAGACAGCAACCGCGATACTTCATCGATGATTAATTTATCTAAAAATAACACGCCTGATGGTGCAGCACCGCGAACGATGTTGAGTATGATTAAATTGCGGAGTTCGATCGGTGCGGCTTTGATTATGAGGCCGAGACTGCGCCGCAAGGCTTGAAATGTGGTAATTTGGATTGGTTGCATAGTTTGTGGGTAGGTGTCGGGTCTACTCATCCCCGGACGGTATATTATAGTAACTTTATCTCAACTGAACAGTGCAGCTTTTTTCCAAGATTAACCGAACATCAGCCGGATTTCTGGATACATCATACTGCCAATGACCAAAGCCACCATACTGGTTAACAGCTTTAATCCACTGATCTAGAAATCCCCATTTAGCTTCATCTTGGCGAGTTGATTGCCCTTTGGTTTCCAAAATCAAGAAATTTCCATTTTTTAGACGAACTATAAAGTCGGGACGATATTTGCGAACAACTCCGTCAAAAATATACAAAATCTCAAATCCCAGGTGGTCGTTTTTCACCCAAGCATCCACAATATGATCGTTTCTCTCTCGATCGAGTTCATAGGCTTCGCTGGCTTCCCATGTACTGTCGAAGACGCAGCAGTTGATGTGAGATTTACGACTGTAATCACAGGGTTTACCTGTATACCAGGAACGCATATCACCTGTAGATCGGATTGGATGAACTGGATCGAAAACTGGTTCAATTCCTTCTGTGTTTTCTAAATAAATAGCGTTCCAGATGTGTTGAACAATTTTTCTCAAATTAAGAGTAATAAGGATACGCCGTCGAATTTCGTCTTTAAATAATGGCGGAGTAATTTGGATAAAATCTGAGTGGATGAATTGTTCGACTAATTGAATCAGTTTTGCCAGTAAGTATTCTCGATTGCCTTTCCAACCTGGTTTCATCTGATCGAAAATATCTCTAGCAACCTCAAAAGTTATTTTTTGCATCCGCTGTTTTCGACCTAAATCTTCTAAGTCGATCGCCTTAATTTTGGTGACATCCGCTTTGCCATCGACACTCGGAGCGAGGTCTGCTAGGGTAATATTGTCAGAGGCATTTAACTTCAAAGGTTCAACACGACTCAAATCTAGTTTAAGTTCTGGCTTATAAATGTAATCAATACGGACGATATTTGGAAAGCTGATCTCAAATTCCTGCTTTTGGGGATCGGGTTTAATTTCAGTTTTAGGACTAGGGGGCGGAGGCGGAGTTCCTTCGTCAGATTCGTGGGGAAGAAATGTGAAAGGAACACCAAAAATATTGACATATTCGGGTTCAAGTAGGTTGGTTTCTGGGTTGATGTCGTAAGCAGTTCTCCGCAAACCTCTACCTACCACTTGTTCGCACAAAAGCTGACTGGTGAATGCCCGAATCCCCATAATGTGAGTGACAGTTTTGGCATCCCACCCTTCAGACAGCATCCCAACTGAGATAACATTTTGAATTTGTTCTCCAGGTTTTCCAACTTGACCAACCGTATCCACCATTTGCCGTAAAAGTTCTGCTTGTTCTTTCTTTGACAGTTTGCGAATAGGTTCATCATCAGAGTTATCTTCTTCGCTAGTCTCTGGGTTTGTGTCTTGTATTTCGGTGCTTTCCTCTTGGGATTCTGCCATTTTCAAAACGTTAGAATCGATGTGTAAGGTATATTCTGGAATGCAGAGTTCTTCGACTTGAATTTTATTATGGTCAAAGGCGTATTTGATTCTGGCAGCAGTTTCGGTACGGTTGGCGATCGAAATCATTGCTGGTGGAACTTTATGCCCCGATTCTTTCCATGCTTTCGCAGTTTCCAGCCAATCTTTTCCGAGTAACAGATAGCCATTGTTTAGCAAATCGGGGAGCGATTCATTGGGTTTGGCTTTACGATTGACATCTTCGTAAACTTCTGGATCTCGATAAAGATGGTAAAGACGGGATTTAAAGTCTTTTACATTGAGTCTGGCATCGTCGCGAATCACGACACGGGGAGTTTTGACTAAGCCGGATTCGATCGCATCATTTAAGCCAAAATCACTGACAATCCAGCCAAAGAGAGCTTCTTCTGAACTCTTTTTACCAGACGGGGCGAAGGGTGTGGCGGAGAAATCAAAGCAGGTGAGGATTTTTCTAGCTTGGTGAATGCGATCGCACCCACCAACCCACTTAGTTGCCTCATCTAAGTCTTCTTTGCTGACACCTTTAACTTTGGATTCAGCAGGAATGCGCCATGCGTGGTGTGCTTCGTCGTTGATCACAACTATATTGCTGGAGTTGGCAAGTTCGCCTAAAACATCCCGTGCGTAGGCTTCGTTACTTTTTGCACCACGTTTATCAACTCCTTTTTTCTTTTTAATTTGCTCCTCAGTTTCCCAATTGAGGGTGTGCCAGTTACGGATTAAAACTTTGCCTTGACGAAGTTGATCGAATAAGCCAATAGGCACTATATTGAAAATTTCGTAGTAGCTATTTTCAGCAGAAGGAAGTAGAACTTGCAGACGATTCTTAACTGTAAGTCCGGGGGCAATTACAAAAATAGCTTTGGAAAAGCGGGAGTCTTGGGGATAGGTAACTTTATTCAGAATTTGCCATGCAATTAACATCCCCATGACGATGGTTTTGCCGGAACCTGTTGCCATTTTGGAACAGAGGCGTTTGAAGTTTCCCCCATCTGAAGGAATATCAATGCCAACTTTGGCAGATGCTGGGGATTCCGTTAGCCAGATTAGGGTTTCTATGGCTTCTAACTGACAGAAAAAGAAGGGAAAGTCGCGTTCTTCGGAGTTGTGCCAGTGTTCTAGCAGACGTTTGGTAACGCCTGTAACTCCGGGGTATCCTTCGTCGCACCAAGCTTTGACGCGGGGACGAATCTGGTTGACTAGAGGAATTTCGACAAATTTGCCTGGATCGTCGAAGGTTTTGGAGCTTTCCGAAGCAATGATATAACCTGCTGGTCTTCTTCCCTCTGCACGGTTGAAGAGGCGAGAAGTGCGATCGTAGTGCCAATATTGTTTTGGTTCTTCATAGGGAGAATTGATGATGAGTTGGTCAATAGTTTCGGATGACATAATTTTTGTTAGGTTAAAATTTTTTATTTATTTTGAGTTGATGGTAGAGAATCAGATTTTTCTGGATTGATTAGTGAGTAGCTGCTTTCAAAAAGATCCAGATAGGGTTTGTAACGATAAAGTCTGTTGCGTTGCCAACCTGTGACTTCTTGAAGCAAAGCAATTTCTACAAATTTATCGACTATTTTCCTAGCTGTTGCGTAACTACATTGCAATTCGTTTTCTACTAAACGAATATTGACGATTGGGTGCTGGAAAAGTATATCTAGCAAGCGCAAACCATAACTGCTACTGGAAATTTGCTGACCGATTATTTCGCGGTGATTTTCGCGCATTTCCAGAATAGAACGGGCTGTAGTTGTTGCTGACTGGCTGACTTCAAAAATACCTTGAAGAAAAAACTTTAACCATCCTTCCCAATCACCATGAGTGCGAATTGCCATTAGGCGATCGTAATATTCTATTCGGTGAAATTTTAGATAATGACTGAGGTATAGTAAAGGCTTTTGCAGGATTCCTTGCTGACAAAGCAGAAAAGTAATTAGCAATCGTCCAATCCGTCCATTTCCATCTAAAAATGGGTGTATTGTTTCAAATTGAGCGTGAGCTAATCCGCAATGAATCAGTACAGGTAAAGAATTGGTATCGTGCAAAAATCTCTCTAGGTTATCGAGAGATTGGTGCATTTCTGCAACTGTTGGAGGTACATAGGCCGCAGTACCCAGGTTACAACCTTGAGGGCCAATCCAATTTTGACTTTTCCGAAATTCTCCCGGTGTGCGATCGCTTCCTCGCACGTCTTTGAGTAATTCTGTATGAATTTCTCGCAGCAAGCGCAGACAAAGTGGAAATTCTTGAAGCCGCTTTAAACCGTAGTTCATGGCGTTAACGTAGTTAACAACCTCCTGCACATCTTTAAAGCGTTCTTGACCTTTGACATCAATTTCATATTGAAGTACGTCCTCTAGGGTGCTTTGCGTTCCTTCAATTTGCGAACTAAGAACGGCTTCCTGACGGACGTACATCGCTACGAACAGGTCAGGGTTGGGCAAAATAGAGGTAGCACCGTCTAGTCTTCCCAAAGCCCGATCGGCATTGGAGAGCAAGCGATGAAGCTCTGCGTCCATTTTAATGGGCGGTTCGGGAGGGAGGGGCGCTGGAATGAAGGCGCTGTATCCTTCAATTTGTTGGACGTATCGACCAGATCGCATCATTGGGTGACGGAGGGACAAAGGTTGAGGTCTTGTTATCTTATGTTATTCCAGTGAAATAAGACGGCTGGATCGGAATCTTATTATAGCAAAAGTCTTTTTAGTATAATAAGATTGCCAGGACGGGCCAACTCGATCGCATTGCTAGAGAGCAATTATGGCGTTAACCGAATAATCTTCAAACTCTCAATGCCTCTATCGTCCACAATCTTGACAGCAACGCGCTGATATTCTCCTATCTCAAAAGGCAACGAAACAGTCCCTTGATAAGACTCAATTAAATCCTCGTCAATTTCGGCTTTCAGATTGCGGGCTAGACGCGACCAAGCATCTTTTTCTCCTGCCATCGGGAAGAAAACCTGACGCGGGAAAACGCTTCTGCCGTCATAATCGATATCTAACATCCATACGGCAATTTTTTCAACGCTGCCAGACTCGATATTTCCAGTTTTGGTGTTGTAGTAATCGAAGCCAAAAACTTCTACTTCCCACTTGCCTGCATCTTCTCCTCTGTTGATGCGACGCAGGGCGACATCTGGTTGACCCATCAGCCAGAAGCTATCGTTACTAGCGCGTTTTTTCTTAAGGTCTTCTGTCTGCATATCCATGTTCATTTGTGCTTTCAAAAGCGTGACACCAGGCCAGTTGGTTTCGTCGATGTCTTTAGCAGCTTCCGGGTCAAATTGGAAGGCGGCAAAGATAATTAATTTAGGTTTTGGTACTAAAGTTTGTGCTTCTTCAATAGCTTGGGTAACATGGCGTTGTTCTAGGGGAGCGTGTTCTGGCCCGAAGGAAATAACCGTTCGCATTGGTTTATCATAAGTGCCGCCAGATTCTTTGACAGTATTTGCTCCCAAATCGTTGGGTTTAGTTTCCGCATCGGCATGAAGCCAGCGAGTACCGGGTAAAGCTTCGACTCGCGAAAACAGGATGTATTGCCCGTTTTTACCGCGAATTCCTGTTTTTAGCATTTCATCACGCCATTCTGATTGCCGCAGAGTCTCACCAGAACGGGCAATTGATTGGTCAGCAACGGGTGGATTGATAACATCATCAATTGGTTTGACTATGGGGGCGGGGACTGCTTCAACTGTAAATGGGCCAGTAACTCTGACTCTGGATTTATCGATTAAAGGTTGGTCGTAGAGGGTTTCTTGGTCGGCATATTTATTAATAGCTTGTTCGATTTCTATGCGGTTCATGCCTTCCCGAATGTCTGGGTTATTGGCGATCGATTTGAGGGTGACGTGAGGGACGGTTTTGTATTTGAAGCCACTGCCTACACCTTCCTGGGAATTTGCAAGTTGATAATAGTCAAAGGTTGATGTCATCAATCGTTGTTTGGCTAGGGTTGTTGCTACCCGCGAGGTATCGCAGGTTATCCATCTGCGTCCCCATTGTTCGGCTACATAGGCAGTTGTCCCACTACCGCAGGTGATATCGAGAACTAAGTCACCTGGATCACTTGTCATTAATAGACAACGTTGAATCACTTTATTCATTGTTTGAACAACATATAATTTATCTGATGCACCTGATGTATCAGACCACAAATTATCAATTCTTGTTACAGAATAATCTGAAAGATACAATCTGTATCGAAGGTTGTTATTTTCTGTTCCTATTCGATTGGCATTAATTAAATTTTGCATCCCTTCTTTAGTTGTAGCCCAACAACTTCCTGTCGATGGATGATCTATTTTTCCATTTAATTCAACATCAAAAAATCCCCCTTGAAAAGTTCCAGAAGGCTTCAATTTTTGATGTGTATAAACCTTAGTACCATCTGGTAGCAAACTATGATTATGCCACTCGTTGTTAGACATGGTTCGATGTGTACCATCAGGTAACTCGACTAAATTCCATCTTGATGCACCTTGAATATCTTTTTCTGTAAATAAAGCTCTAAATTTTACCTTTTCAAAGTCTCTGCTATACCATAATAAATAATCAACCATTCCTTCAATATAACGTGCCCCAAAAGGCATATTTTTTTTGCGGAAAGTTATCAATCCCACAAAATTTTTCTTGCCAAATACCTCATCCATCAATTCCCTAACATGATGTAGATTCTCATCAGAAATCTGCACAAAAATACTGCCACTTTCCGACAATAATTCTCTCGCTAACAACAATCTATCTCTGAGATAAGTCAAATAAGAATGAATCCCCAATTCCCAAGTATCCCGAAATGCCTTAATCGTTTCCGGTTCTTGAGTTAAATCCTCATCTTTCCCATCTTTCACATCCCGCTTATTCACAAACGGCTGAAAATTTGAACCATATTTAATCCCATAAGGCGGATCGAAATAAATCATCTGCACTTGTCCCGCCATTCCCTCTTTTTCTAATAGGGAATTCATCACTAATAGCGAGTCTCCAGCAACTAAGCGGTTACTCCAATTATGCTTGTGCTTGTAAAATTCGATCGCCTGTCTAATCGGTGGATTTTCCTGTGGTTGCTCAAACAGAGATAACTGTACACCTTGATTTGGGTTAGGCTTCCGCACTGCTTCAATGATGCTGCGCGGATCGATGCGTTCGTGAACGTGGAGTGAGACTGTTGGTACTTCAAAGCTAGTATGTTCCGCTTTGCCGGCCCAAACTAACTGAGGGTCAAGGTGAGGATCGTAGGCATATTTTTTGCTATCCCCATCTGGATCGGTATCTGGCGTAACCAGTCCGACGGGTGGGTTATTGACTCTTTGTTGGTTTTCGTGCTTGTACTGCCCGATCGCCCTTTGGTCAGGTTTCTTTTGCCTCGCCATCCGACTTCCTCTACCCTCAAAACCTTTACTTTACAATTTATCCCACACCTTTGCCGAATTTGTTAGATGTTTTTTGGGATTGCTCTAGCCTGCTAACATCTTGGCTATTCTTGAAATGAATTTTATCTAGCCACAATGGAATCAGAGGCTGAGTTCGATCGAGGGATACGATCGCCCTTTCCATCTCAAACTCTACCAGATCGAGCGATCGCCCTGAATGAATCCCACCATAGCATAAACCGCTTGATGCCAAAGTTATCCAAATGTCAAACGCCGCGCCGTACCATCATCTGTAAATCGTTGTTCGCCAACGCCAACAACTTCCACAATAACTTCGCGATCGCAAATCGCAAATTCCCCCTCCCGCGCGGCAATTTCAACGATCGCCCTTTCCCCTTCAAAATACACCTGGTAATTAGTCGTAGCCCAGACACCTTTTTCGTACTCAAAACTGTGTCCATCGTCTTCATAAAGCGTCCATTCACCAGTTCCGGGCCAAATTCGCATTTTCAAAGAATCAAGCTGTTGTTCGCTGACAAATTGTCTCACAGGCGCGATCGCAATTATGCCCCCACCGCGCGCGTACAACGGCATTCTCTCCAAAGGCGCATGGGCTAAAATGTGAGTCGGGCCGTGATAGCATTCACCCGTCCACCAATCAAACCAAGTACCCTCGGGCAAATACACGGCGCGATGCTCAACTCCAGGGCGGTAAACGGGTGCAGCCATCAGCGACGGGCCGAGTAATACTTGATCGTAAAGGTGATAAGTTGCCCGATCGCGCGGGAAGTGATACAGTAGCGGTCGCAAAATCGGTGTTCCCGTCGTCGCAGCTTCCCAAAACAGCGTGTAAATGTAAGGCAACAACTGATAGCGCAAATTGATGTATTCGCGGCAAATCTGCTCAGTGCGATCGCCAAAAACCCACGGTTCGTGCTGCGCCGTACTCAGCGCCGAATGACCGCGCATCAACGGATACAGCATCCCCACCTGCATCCACCGCGCGAACAATTCAGCGGTAGCATTCCCCGCAAAACCGCCGATGTCGCACCCGACAAACGCCACGCCGGAAAGCCCCATGTTGCAAAGCATCGGCATCGACATTTCCAAATGATCCCACAGCGATTGATTGTCGCCCATCCACACTGAAGAGTAACGCTGTACGCCCGCAAATCCCGATCGCGTCAGCACAAAAGATCGTAGCGTAGCGGGGCGTAAGCCATCGCCCGATCGCAACTTCTGCAACCCTTCCGCACAAGCTTTTGCCATCATCAAGCCGTACAAATTGTGCGTTTCGGCGTGAGTTGTGCGATCGTCATCCGGGCCCTGCGGTGCATCCAGGGGAAAGCTGATGTGTTCGCCGCCGTCACCAAAAGGTCGTTCCGCGATCGCAGGTTCGTTCATGTCGTTCCAAATCCCCGCAACTCCCATGTCTGTCAGGCTTTTGTGCAAGTCGCCCCACCACTCGCGCACCTCCGGCCGCAGGAAGTCGGGAAACACGGCTTTGTCCGGCCAAACGTAGCCGTGGAAAAGCTTTCCGTCGGCGGTGCGGACGAAATAGTCGTTTTCCACACCGCGATCGAATATTTCATAATCTGCTTCCGGTTCGTACTTGACACCGGGATCGATAATGGTGACAACCTTGAAACCGGCTGCTTTCAAGTCTGCGATCAGTTTCGCGGGATCGGGGAAACGCTTGGGGCTCCAGGTAAAAACACGGTAGCCGTGCATATAGTCGATGTCGAGGTGGATGACATCGCAGGGAATCGATCGATCGCGAAATTGCTTCGCCAACTCGCGCACAACGTCCTCTGATTCGTAGCTCCAGCGGCACTGGTGGTATCCCAGCGCCCATTTTGGCGCGAGTGGCATCCGGCCAGTTAACTGCGTGTAGGTGGCTAAAATTTGGGCGGGTTCGGGGCCGTAAATAATGTAGTAGTCGAGTTCCGGGCCTCTGGTTTCCATCCGCAAAACGCCCGGTGTTTCCGCGCCGATATCGAACTGACTCCAAAATGTGGTGTTGAAAAAGATGCCGTAAGCGCGATCGGGATTCAGGGCGATGTAAAATGCGATCGCCTGGTACATTTCATCTGTCTGCGAATTGTAGTCGAGGGAGTCTATCGTCCAGTTTGTCTTGACTTCGGATAGTTTGTCGAGGAAGCCAGTGCGTTGGCCGAAACCGTAGAAGTGCTCGTCTGTTTCGATGCGCTTCCACGCTGCGGTTGCGCCTGTGCGCCATCCCATACTGCGATCGCAAAGCGTCTCCGCAGGAGAATCGCAGTCGCTAGCAAAGGGTTTTCCCGATTTGTCGAAGCATTCGATGGCAGTGCGATCCTCTTCGAGGGCTTCGCTAACGCGCTTGACAACAATCGTCATTTCTGCTGTTTCAATTTCGATTTTCTCGTCTGTTTCTCGCACTTCAAAGGGTACAATTTCCCATTGTTCGTCAGGGAGAGTTACGGAGTGCGATCGCTCTTTTACCCCCCCTAGCCCCCCCTTAGTAAGGGGGGGTTGGGGGGGGTTTGGCGACATTCGCACTCGGATTAAGTTTGGGGCGAGGATGCTGATTTTGAGATAGGAGTTGCTACAGTTGAAGTGAATTGTACGCGCGGCGCAGCTATCCCGTAGGGAATCGCTCTTACTTATTGATTGTACTGAACCGATAATTGACCAAGGCTGTTCGGTAGTTTGGAGTTTTCCGAAGTATTGTGGCATACACTCTGACTCGAAATATTATCGATTTTGCTTGTAGGAGTTAAGGGTTGTCATCTGGCAAAAGGAGGAAATGAGGGGGAGATGCTATCATTGATTCTAGATCAAATATCGCCCTGCAATTACTGATGGGAGCAAACACTCGACTATATGCTGATTATTGAAGAGGTTAGAAGCAGTATTTTTTCGCAAAAGTGCGATCGCACGGATACACCAGTTCCTATCTCCCATTCCCAAAGTTAAAATAAAAGTGCTATAGGTTCTGGTTTTCAGTTGCTCAGTATGGTATATTAATTTCACAGGTTTAATGCTAACAAGAGTTACGCACGGGGGGCAAAAAACCTGGTTGCTGCGTCAATATTTCTCGAAAAAAGCGACTAATTTTGGAAGAAACCGGGTTTTTTGCGTCCAGGACTAGCTAAGCAATATAATTATTGGAGTAAACCCATGTTAAAAATTGTCGTTGGTCATAGCAACGATCCTGACTCTATCTCGGCCATAACAGAAGTCCTAGAACAATGTCAGCAATCCCTCTCAGGATTATCTCCTCAAGCGGGTATATTGTTTGCTGCCATTGACTTTGAACATACCCTAATCTTAAATCAAATTCATGAGACTTATCCAGAAATTGAGCTAATTGGTGGCACAACCGATGGAGAGATGTCTTCTATTTTAGGATTTGAACAGGATTCACTCACTCTGATGCTATTTTGTTCGGACAACATCGCAATTCGTGCTGGAATTGGACGAGACATTTCCCAGGAATTGAACGCTGCCATTCAAACCGCTATTGTTCAAGCAACAATAGGCCATACAGAGCCGATCAAACTCTGTATTACTTTGCCAGAAAGTCTCAGCACCAGCGCCGTTTTGATTTTAGATAGCTTGAATCAAGCTTTGGGCGAAAAAGTACCTATTTTTGGCGGACTCACGGCGGATAGGTGGCAGTTCAAACAAACCTATCAGTTCTACAAAACAGAAGTTTGTAGCGATGCAATTCCCATTCTTTTAATCTCAGGAGCGATTCTCTTTTCTCATAGTATTGCTAGTGGTTGGAATCCCGTTGGTAAGAGAGGTACAGTTACCAAAGCTTCTCAAAACGTAGTCTACGAAATCGATGGTAAACCTGCTCTAGAGTTTTATCAGCACTATTTGGGGAAAAGGATGCCAGCCACAGAATATCCCCTAGCCGTGTTTGATATCAATGAGACTCATTACTATTTGCGAGCATCTAACGGAGTTTACGATTCAGCAGTTGGTAGCGTGACCTTTTTTGGAGATGTTCCAGAAGGGGCGATCGTTCAAATTGCCGAAACTACCCATGATAGTATTCTATCTGCATCTCGAACATCTATGATGCAAGCCTTACAGAATTATCCAGGTAAAGAACCAGCCGCTGCTTTGTATTTTTCCTGTTGCGGTAGGCGACAGATTTTAGGTACTCGGACAAAAGAAGAATATGCACTAACTCAAACCTGTTTGACCCAATCATTCCGAGTTGTGGCTTTTACACCAATGGCGAAATTTCTCCCTTAGAACAGCAGGGCATCTCCTGTTTTCACAACGAAACATTTATCACTTTGCTACTAGGAGAAGCCTAAAATGGAGTCAAAACAAATAGATGCTCTGGCAATAATTAAGCATCTTGAAAAAGAAAATCGCATTTTGCGAAAAAAGTTAGAGCGCTCGGAGACAACTTGCCTAGAACTTGAGCAAACGAATCAAAAGAAAGAGTATTTGCTACGACAAATCATCAATGAGCTAGAAGATTCACAAAAAGAACTCAAAGAAAAGCGTCAGTTAGAACAGACTCTGAGCGAACTTAAACGAACTCAAGCCCAACTCGTTCATGCTGAAAAAATGTCCAGTTTAGGGCAACTTGTCGCGGGTGTGGCCCATGAAATTAATAATCCAGTTAACTTCATCCACGGCAACCTAACATATCTTCAGGAATATTGTCACAATTTGCTGAATATCGTGCAACTTTACCAGCACCACTACCCCAATGCGGTAGCTGAAATTCAAGCGCAAGCAGATGTAATTGACCTAGATTTTTTGCAGAAAGACTTACTTAAAATTCTGAACTCTATGAAGCTTGGGACAGATAGGATCAGTAAGATTGTCCTGTCGTTGCGGATATTTTCGCGAATGGACGAAGCTGAGTTCAAGCCGGTGGATATTCATGAAGGCATCGATAGTACATTGCTGATTTTGCAGCATCGTCTGGAGAATAAACCGAAATACTCAGAAATTCAGGTGATGCGGAACTATGGTAATTTGCCACTGGTGGAGTGCTATGCTGGGCAACTGAATCAGGTGTTTATGAATATTCTGGCAAATGCTATTGATGCCGTTGATGAACTCAATGAAAAACGAACGATTCAAGAAAGAAAAGAAAATTCTAGTCAGATTACTATATCCACATCGGTGATTGATGCAGAATGGGTGCAGATTGCGATCGCAGATACTGGATCGGGAATTGCCGAATCAGTTCAAAAACAAATATTTAATCCCTTTTTTACCACAAAACCGATTGGTAAGGGAACAGGAATGGGAATGGCGATTAGTCACCAAATTATCACTGAAAAACATGGCGGTAAGCTAATGTGTGTTTCAACTCCAGAAACAGGGGCGGAGTTTGTGATTCGTATTCCTATCCACAAGCAAATCTGTAGCCACGTTGAATAGGATGGAGCATCCTAGTTGCGCCGGAATGATAGAGGAGACTGCACGTGCAGTCTCCTGATTTCGGTAATATTAATAATTCCGATGCCACCGGAAACGATATCACATCTTGCACGATTCTGAAGAACGGGCTCTCCGGGGCGTTCCACATCAAAAAAAATAAAGAAATAAGGTTAATTTGCTTCAAAACTGGAGTTTTGGGTGTAATGAACTTGCCCTAAAAGTCGATCGACCTTTCAACATTTGCCCTTCGGCTCCCGATCGATACAGGAGTTTGACGATCGGTCTTTTGACACGAGCATAAATCTATCATCACGGTATTTTACAGAAAATGTGCGTTACCATAAAAAAGTACATTTATTCATTCTGTATACAAAAAGACACATTTTACGTTGTCTTTAGAATTGCATCACATTGTCAACTTTCCTAGGGAAATCATTCCTGTTTTAGTGAACCTCATGACTTCAACTCAGACTAATTCAGATACGATTACCCAAACCAAAGTCTTATCTACTCAGCCTCAGCCGAATCCTTTCCGTATTCACGCCCTGGAGCGCACCGATCACGCAATGCAGGTGTGGCTATTTTCGGGCTTGTTTTGGCTGACAATTGCGATGATTATCGGGATAATTGGAGCAGTAAAACTGTTTTATCCAGAGTTCTTACAAAGCGTTCCAGCCCTTGCCTATGGGCGATTGCGTCCAGTTCACGTCAATATCGGCATCTTTGGCTTCATGAGTATGGGATATTTGGGAGCCGCGTTTTATATGGTTCCTCGCCTCACTCAAGCCCCATTATTTTCAGAAACATTGGGAGCATTAACCGCTTGGGGATGGAATTTCAATTTACTGGGTGGTTGTCTGGCGATCATGATGGGTTTCAGCAAAGGCAAAGAATACTCAGAGATTCCGTTTCCGTTTGATATGGGATTTGGTTTGCTAGAAATCGCTGTCGCAGGTAATATCTTCTCTACCTTTGTGCAGCGGCGCGAACAACGGCTATATGTTTCTTTGTGGTATATTTTGTTGGCGATCATTCCATTCCCTATTTACTACACTTTGGGTAATGCGAATCGATTTAGTGGCATCGAAGATGCGATCGTTAACTGGTTCTATAGTCATAATTTGTTCGGCATTTTGTTGACCACATTGGGATTGGCGACGCTCTATTATATTGTGCCAAAGCAGGTGAAAAAACCGCTTTATAGTCACACTATTTCCTTTGTTGGTTTCTGGACATTAGCTGCTTTCTATCCCTGGAATGGCGGGCATCATGTGATTTGGGGGCCGGTGCCAATGTGGGTAATGTCTGCCTCGGTTACGGCTTCGTTGGCGATGTTTGTGCCGGTGTTTGCGACGATCGTCAATTTCGGCGGTACAGCCCTCGGAGCGCTGTCTGTGCTGAAGACAGACGTGAGCTATCGTTTTAGCATCTTGGCGTACTTGGGATATGCTGGCGCGTCTCTGTGGGGTAGCTCCTTGGCAATTATGTCCTTTAATGCCAAGATTCATTTTACCTACATGACGATCGCCCACGTGCACTTAGGATTCCTGGGATTTGGGATCGCTGGATTGGTAGCATTTACCTATTTCTATCTGGAAAAATCACGCAAACTCTCATACTCGCAATCTTTGGCAGAATGGCATTTCTGGCTGACTGTGTTGGGGATTGTGGGCTACGTTGCTTCAATGGCTGCGATCGGCTTAATTGAAGGCAACGAATGGGAAATGGGAAATTCTCCCACTGGAACAATGATGCTGCGTACACCATACAACATTGTGCGTGCGATCAGTGGCGGTATGTTGTTAGTCGGACAAAGCGTGTTTCTGTGGAATATTTGGCAAACGCTGACGACATCGACAGAATCTGCTGAAAAATCAATATTGTCAGAAAATCGTCAATTAGAGGTAACACAAAAATGAGGTACATTCGAGTTTTTCCGATTATCATTGGGTTATCCATCTTGTTTGGATTAGCCTTTAGCGGTTTAGCCGTCGCACCCGCATTTACATCGTCGATCACTGTGCCCAGCGTGGGCTTGGTAGCTTACACACCATCGGAATTAAAAGGGCGGCACATTTATACCAGAGAAGGCTGTGTTTACTGTCATTCTCAGCAGGTACGAAGTGTGAAAGCAGATGAAAATTTAGCATCGACATACGGGATTTCTAAATCGGGTGACTATTATTACGATCGCCCTCACCTTTTAGGAACCGCCCGCCAAGGCCCAGATTTATCCAATGAAGGGCAGATTTGGAGAAGGGAAATTGGTGAACCTGCACGGGATTATTTAATCGGACACTTTAAGAATCCGCGTGACTATAACCCAATGTCGATCATGCCTTCCTTCGATTACCTATCCAAACAAGAACTATCTGATTTAACTGATTACATCCAGTCTTTAGGGGCTTGGAAATCACCAGTAGAATCATCGTCATAGGTTAAACATCATGTTCAATCAATTCATAGTTTATACACTTTTACCATTGCTGACTGTGATAGATCAAATGACTAAAGAAGTAGTCATGCACAGTAGTTGGTTTGGCGTTGGAGATGGTACGGTAGTGATGTGGTCGCTGGTTTGGGTGCTGCTTCCGATTAGTTTGTTTGTGATTTTTGGTTTGTTGTGGGCTGCCAAAGCAGGGCAATTTCAAGACATTGATGAAATTGCTAGACGACAGCTTGATATAGAAGATTAGGAGTTAATCGAGACAATGAAGATTTTAGTCGCCGCTGATATTTCCCCGAATTCGATCGCGATTGTTGACTTTTTGAAAGTTTGG
>JAYUGZ010000970.1:0-6926 GCA_043767465.1 Cyanobacteriota bacterium | reverse complement strand
ACTCATCAGCCACCCGGCCATCTTGAAAAGGCCGCAGCAGACAGCAACTCACCTCAAACATCTGCCCCACAGTTTCCACAATTCTTTGCAGCATTTGCTGGTAATTGGGAGCCGAGCGGATAGTATTAGTAACGGCATAAAGCAGCGATTCTTGCGAGAGAGCCCTGCGCAGTTCATTGGTGCGCGCTTTCAGGACATTGTGAGTATCAACAGCTTGACTGACAAGAGCCCTGAGTTCTTCAGCATCCCAAGGCTTGGTAACGTATTTGAATACTTTGCCAGCATTAATAGCTTCAACTAAATCCTCAACATCCGTATAGCCAGTTAAAATAATTCGGATCACATCGGGGTATTGAGCCGCAGTCAGGCTGAGAAACTCTGTACCGCTCATTTTTGGCATTCGCTGGTCAGAAATAATCACAGCTACTTCTCCCTCTTGTGCCAAAATTTCGAGGGCCGCGGGGCCAGATTCGGCTCTGAGCACTTTATAGTCTCGATGGAAGGTGCGGTAAAGCAAGTCAAGGTTATCCGGTTCGTCATCGACGACCAGAATTTTTAGCTTAGGATTTGATTGGGAAGTCATGCACCGTTCTCCTGTGCCCCGGGGCAGTTCGATTTAATAAGTCAGATGAAAGGAAGAATTCGTGGGTTTCAATTGCTGAGATCATACCCTTTTCAATGTGCAATTTGTGATGAGAATGAGTGATGAGTTCCGGGTTGGGAGTTTGCCTACAGTTGCATTATTATTTGAAACTGCTATCACAATAATTTGTGAATATGAATTTTTTGTGAGTGTGCAGACGCCAGCATAAACCTTGATTTTCAATGTGGGATTTTTCACTTTTGAATTCTTCTGAGTCACAGTTGTCTGTCGTGCACCCCAATTTTATTATTTAATGATATTCACATCCACTCGTCTCGTGGGAAGTGTCCGATGACCCCTCACCTCTATGCAGAAGAGGAAACACGAATCCGGCACTTTTAATGGCCGTCTGGATATATCATAATACATAGCAATAACCGTACTGATTGTGAGTTGATGTGCCCAATTTATATTTTATGCTCGCTCCTGGGTATGTTTTAATTGCTATGTAAAAACTACTGGCAACAGGATAAAATAGACATCCAATATCTTCGCCTGTGTTTTTTGGGCACCCGAGGTTACAGCAACTTTAACAGTCCGCTTTCGGATGCAGCCCGCGCTCCAACACCAAGCCCCTGAGTGATATTTGGCGGTTGACTGGCACACAGCAGAGCCGGGGAAGTGCGAGTGACGCAATTGCTGTACCATTTTAGTTAGACTTGCACTTTTTCCCGCGATCGCGCCATTTTTTCTGCCTCCTCCAGACCTTATACCAGCCAATTACTGCGGCGAAACACTGCCAGCTAGAGCATCCATCTGTTAATCTTAGCTAGGGATGTACTCTGTGGAAACCGGCTAGTCGATTTTCTATTTTCGCATTGAAGATTTGAGATTCACTCCACAGATGAATCTGGAAGCCCGAAGTTGAGTCTAAAAGTTTGATCTCTCCACGACCGGAGTCAAGGACTGGTATCAGTTTTTGGGTGCTGTCCATCAGAAAGATCGAGGTTTTGAAAGTATCGATCGCGCGCAGCACAGTATCGCAGCACAAGATCGAGCCGTTGGGGAAACCCGCGCCGACTGTTTTTAGCCATCCAAATTTAAATTGGACGGTGGAGAGAGTACCCCCGGCGCCACAGGTAAGGCTAGGAATGCGAGGGGATGGGCTTGCTGATTAGCTCCAACTGCTGAAAGCTGGGTTTTGGGGTCAATCGGGCCAGTGGCGAACATCCAACGCTATGGCGCGCCCGGTATTAGTCTGACAGGTGGTTGAGTTTTTCAATTACCGCTGTACGGATAAGTTATATTCGATCGAGTATTTCCGCCAACACAGAGCGGCAAGGTTCGGGAAATCTGACATTAAAACCTTTTTAATTGTTTTTAATACGTTTGCCGCTACTCACAAATCTAGTATTAGGGGAGTGATTTTCATCGAGAGTAACTTGAGTCTTAAATGCCCTAAAGTGGCACCCAATATTTGATATAGCCTTTCGAGCGAAACATGAGGTATGACTGGCCTCCGTGGCCTCCGTGGCCTCCGTGGCCTCCGTGGGCTTACGGGCTATCCTCACCACGCTTGAGAACCGCTATACTACTTAAGTTAAACCATAAAAAAAGCGATCGAATGGGGCGAATCAACCATGTCTATAAGTTACGTCAGAATATCATAAGTAAATCCACCAGGTCGAAGGCAAAATACAGAAAAGAGCGCCAAAAAGCTTGCTGTGTATGTCTTCTACCTTCTACCTCCTACTTAACATTAGTGAATTTTCTAAGGTTGGCAGCTTAGAAACAAGCATAGAAAAATTAATATAGTGACCTGGAATTGTGAATCCTTCTTTTTTTTCCTCACCGTCTCACGAACAACAAACTCCCGGACTTTCTGGCTTTTCGATCCGCGTCGCTGCGTCGAACGACTTGACGCAACTAGCCGATATTTTGGCGATGAGCTTTTACTCCCGCGAGGGGTTGGTAGAATGGGTGTATCCGGTGTTGCGTTTGGGCATTTACGAAGATTTAAAAAATAGACTGCGCTCTAAGGCTGAACATTACATTTGTCTGGTTGCTGAGCTAGTCTCGGGCGAGGCAGGAATGCAGAATTATCGATCGCACCAACCTCAGTGTATGGCAGGAACAGTAGAAATGGCTCTGCGTTCTCGCTTCCCTTGGCAAATCCCGAGTTGTGACTATCCTTATTTGTCGAATTTAGCAGTTCACCCGGACTATCGGCGCCAGGGAGTTGCTCAACAATTGCTCAGCAACTGCGAGGAGACAGCAAGAGAATGGGGATTTTCTGAGATTTACCTTCATGTTCTGGAAAATAATCACGCGGCGCGACAGTTGTACTATCAGGTGGGCTATCGCTTGCAACAAGTGGATTGGCATTGGACTTATTGGCTGTTGGGCCAGCCGCGCCGGCTGTTTTTGCGCAAGCAGATTTCGCTCTCATAAGCTGGCGTATTGGAATTGGGAATCGGGAATTGGGAATGAGTTTGAGTTTCCGATGATGTGCGAGCGAGCAACCCTAATAAAATTGGTTGGCATCGGACTTGCATTGCATGAATCTTTGATGGATAGATCAACCGCAGATGAAAGGCAGATCGACACAGATGCAACGCAGATAATTTTAAGATTGTTTGCAACTTTTTTAATTCAAGTAAGAGTGAAAACTTGAGGTGCTTTCCCCGGATTTAGTTGGATGGTGAGAAACGCCACATAAGTTTTGAGCTGCTGTGGCGTTTTGCGATCGGAATAGGGGACTTTTGCCGCTTATTCTAGCCCTCAGTGCGCAAGAGATTTAATGAGAGGAAATCCGAGGAGGCGATCGCCCCGTTAACCCCTACCAAATTTGCTAAAACCCGATTGGTTCCTGCTACTTGCAGCAACGTACCGTTAGGAGTAGCGCTAAACTGCAACTGCTGGAAACTCAGGCCCCCAGTCAAAACAAACTTATCGACGCCTACCTCAAAGTTAATCACAGTATCGGTGCCGCCGTCAGCACTCAACACAAATTGATCGCTGCCAAGACCTCCGATTAAAGTATCGTCGCCCGCGCCGCCAAACAGCCAGTCATCGCCAGCACCCCCATTGAGAAGGTCGCTATCCTTACCGCCAATCAGCGTATCGCTGCCAGCATCTCCGTTGATAGTATCTTGGCCTTCGTTGCCGTAGAGCAAGTCATCACCGTCACCGCCGCTGATGCAGTCTTGCTGGCCGTTGGCGCCCACCGAGACACCCCGGTTATCGGAGCGATCGCCGTAGATGGTATCGTTGCCCTCGTTACCGCAGAGGTCATCGTTGCCGTCACCGCCGTAAATCAAGTCGTTGCCCTGATCTCCGTGTATGAGGTCGTTACCTTTGCCGCCGTAAATATTGTCATCGTCTTTACCGCCAGCGATGGTATCGTCGCCTTCGTCGCCGTAGAGTACGTCAGCACCGATGTTACCAAAGAGCCAATCATTACCGTTGACATCTTTAGCTCGACCTCGGGCGCCGCCGTACATGGTGTCATCACCGCTGTCGCCGACAAGGGTATCAGAGCCGAGTTCGCCCCAAATCAGGTCATTATCTTTGCCGCCCCAAACGCAATCATTACCTTTACCAGCTTGGACGGTATCATTACCGTTGCCGCCGCCGATAATGTCGTTGCCGGTATCGCCAAAGATTAAGTCTCCTTCGTCAGCACCGCTAGCTGAGTTGGAACCGCCGCTATCGCCGAGCAGAGTATCGTTGCCTTGGCCGCCGTAGAGGGTATCAGAGCCTAATTGACCGTAGATCAGGTCATTGCCTTTACCTCCGTAAGCGCGATCGTTATCTTTGCCTGCAACCAGCGTATCGTCGCCTTCTTGGCCGCTGAGGAAGTCGTTGCCGAAGCCTCCGTAGAGCAAGTCGCGTCCTTGGGAGTCGGGGTTTCTTTTGTTGTTGGTGCCACCAAACAACGAGTCGTTGCCGGTGCCGCCAATCAAGGTATCGTTGCCGAGTTCGCCGTAGATCAGGTCATTGTCTTTGCCTCCTAGGGCAAGATCGTTACCTTTGCCGGCATGGATGGTATCGTTGCCCTCGTTGCCGTTAATGATGTCTGCACCGTTACCTCCGAAGATCAAATCTCCATTGTCCGCAGCGCTACCGGAGTTATCCTTGCCGTTGTCTCCCAAAATCGTATCGGCACCTTCATCTCCAAACAGGGTGTCAGAGCCTAAGTCGCCAGCAATCCAGTCATTCTGTTTGCCGCCATGGACGATATCGTTGCCCTCGCCGCCGTAAGCAATATCGGTGTCTGTGTCGGCAAAAATCGTGTCATTGCCTTCGTTGCCGTAAATTTCGTCGGCGCCGTCTTTACCTAAAATTAGGTCGTTGCCTTCTAAACCGACGATTTTGCGGTTGCCTTTGGTGTCATTGATGAAGTCATCGCCATCGGTGCCTTTGGTGGTTTGTCCTTCTCCAAGTTGCGAAATCGGCCGGACAAATCCCACTGCGGGAGGTTGCGGCGGCGGTGCAAAGTTAATTCCCGGTTTGCCAGAAATGGGGGGACAGTCACACTCGGTATCTGGTTCGGCGATCGGATTTGAGGTCAGCGGTGGTACGGGCGTGGGTGTGGGCGCTGGTGTGGGCGCTGGTGTGGGTGTTGGTGTTGGGCTAACGGGGAGGGCGATAGCTGCAACTGTAGCAGTAGCGGGACTGGTGGCGCCGCCGTTGTCGGTGGCACTGTAGTTGAAATTGGCTCCCGTAAAGCTGCCTGTGGCTTGGAAAAATAGTTGCCCAATTTGTGCTGGTGTCAGGACTTGACCGGGTGTCACCGCTACACCGCCGTTGGCGGGATCTCCTAAAAATAGTAGTCCTTGGTCTGCTGGGGGCAGGGTGTTGATGGTGTAAGAGGCGATCGACCCGTCGGGGTCGGTTCCTCCCAATCCCGGCACTGGCGCGCTGCCGTTGGGTGCCAGGCTGAAGTTAGCATTGTTGGTAACTGGCGGTAGGTTGGGAGTCGGGCGAATCGCCGCAACTGTAGCAGTGGCGGGACTGATAGCGCCGCTGTTGTCGGTGGCGCTGTAGCTGAAATTGGCTCCCGTAAATTCGCCTCCGGAGCGGAAAAATAGTTGCCCTATCTGTGCCGGTGTCAGGACTTGGCCTGGTGTCACCGCAACGCCGCCGTTGGCGGGATCTCCTAGATACAGGACTCCTTGGTTGGCTGGTGGCAGGGTGTTGATGGTGTAAGAGGCGATCGACCCGTCGGGGTCGGTTCCTCCCAATCCGGGAACCCGCGTGCTGGTGTTGGGTGGAACTATGAAGTTCGCATTATTGGCAACTGGGGGTTGGTTGGGAGTTGGTGTGGGAGTTAGAGGTGTAGCACCCAAAGTAGCGGTAGCAACCGGACTGATAGCGCCGCTGTTGTCGGTGGCGCTGTAGGTGAAATTGGCTCCCGTAAAGCTGCCTGTAGATTGGAAATATAGTTGCCCTATCTGTGCGGGTGTCAGGACTTGACCGGGTGTCACCGCCACGCCGCCGTTGGCGGGATCTCCTAAAAATAGTAGTCCTTGGGCGGCTGGTGGCAGGGTGTTGATGGTGTAAGAGGCGATCGACCCGTCGGGGTCGCTTCCTCCCAATCCTGGAATTAGCGCGCTGGCATTGGGCGCAAGGCTGGAGTTAGCATTTGTGGCTAATGGCGGTTGGTTGGGTGTGGGAGTTGGCGCTGGAGTTGGCGCTGGAATCGGTGTCGGTGCTGGAGTCGGTGTCGGAACCGGTGCTGGAGTTGGTGTCGGAATCGGTGCTGGAGTTGGTGTCGGCACCGGCAGGGCGATAGCGGCAACTGTAGCAGTGGCGGGACTGGTGGCGCCGCTGTTGTCGGTGGCGCTGTAGTTGAAATTGGCTCCCGTAAAGCTGCCTGTGGATTGGAAATATAGTTGCCCAAGCTGTGCCGGTGTCAAGACTTGACCGGGTGTCACCGCTACACCGCCGTTGGCAGGATCTCCTAAATACAGGACTCCTTGGGCGACTGGGGGCAGGGTGGTGATGGCGTAGGATGCGATCGACCCGTCGGGGTCACTTCCTCCCAATCCTGTGACTAATGTGCTGCTGTTGGGGGGAACGGTTAAGTTGACATTATTGGCAACAGGTGGTTGGTTTGGACTCACTGTTGCTGCAACTGTAGTGGTAGCAGCCGGACTGACACCACCGCGATTGTCGGTTGATGTGTAGGTGAAGTTGGCTCCGGTAAAAGTCCCTGTGGATCTGAAATATACTTGCCCGAGTTGTGCTGGTGTCAGGACTTGACCTGCTGTCACCGCTACACCACCGTTAGCAGGATCTCCGAGGAATAGGGTTCCTTGGGCGACTGGGGGCAGGGTGG
>JAYUGZ010000969.1:0-2802 GCA_043767465.1 Cyanobacteriota bacterium | reverse complement strand
CGTCCGTCCCCTGACTCAGGGTAATTGGACGAGATGGCAAATTTGCGACCTCAACAGCGCTAACGGAACTTATCTCAACGGACAAAAGCTACAAGGCTGCCAAACTCTACAAACAGGCGATCGCATCAGTCTCGGCCTCGATGGCCCCGAATTCCTATTTGAATCTTCCGTAACCCCTCACCAAAATAAACCCGGATTCCCCGCCACAAAAACGAGCAATTTTGAGCCGCGCGAACAGGACGCTCTCACTTTAACTCAATTATTCCCGATCGCCTCCACGGGCAAACAATTAAGCCAAAAAGCTTATTTATATCCAGGTATAGCCACAGTTATCTTTGTCGTGTCGCTGTTTGTAGCAGTCGGAAATTCCGCAGCCTTCAACTTGTTACTGTCAGCTTACCTAGCAGGTGCAGCTTACTACTTCATATATCAACTGTGCGGCAAACACAAACCTTGGTGGGTATTGCTGGGTACGGCTTTAGCTACAGTCCTAATTTTGCTCAGCCCCTTATTGATTGGATTTATATTAGTATTTAGAGAAATTTTGCCTGGTCGTTTGCCAGCAGAAGGCGAACAAATCAGTTTTTTGCCTTTTCTAGTCAGAATGTTCTTCGGGGCAGGTTTAATGGAAGAATTGCTGAAAGCCCTGCCCGTTTTGGGAGCAATGCTGCTGGGAAATTTGCTGAAAAATCCTTGGCGCGATCGCATCGGCGTTTGGGAACCTTTAGACGGAATCCTGTTAGGAAGTGCTTCGGCAGTCGGCTTTACACTATTAGAAACTCTGGGGCAGTACGTTCCCAATATCATCCAAAATATCACCCTGCAAGCAGGGCCAGAAGCCGGACAATTAGTAGGATTACAGTTGCTAATTCCCCGAATTTTGGGCTCCGCCGCCGGACACATGGCTTACAGCGGCTATTTGGGATATTTTATCGGTTTGAGCGCCCTCAAACCCCGCAAGCGCTGGCAAATTTTGGGCGTCGGTTATTTCAGCGCTTCGGCACTTCATGCTTTGTGGAATGCGTCAGGCGCAGTCAGCGTACTTTTGCTAGCTTTAGTGGGAGTTTTGTCCTATGCGTTTTTGGTAGCTGCGATTTTGAAAGCTAGGGCCTTGTCTCCCAATCGCGATCAGAATTTTGCAACTCGAATATTTTCTGAAAAGTGACTGCTAGCTGCTCAATTGTTGAGGTGCGATCGCGCGTCAAGCGGCGATTTTTTTCTGGTGTTTTAACCAGCTTAAACCAGCTAATGCTAAAGCTGTCCCTGCAACTGTTACGGGTTCGGGAACTGGTTCGGCTGCGCAATCCACTAGAGTGTAAGAAACAGCGACATTGCTGAAGAAGTTTCTATTGGATCGACTTGGACTACCACCGTTGTAGGTCGTATATTGCTCGGAATACCCATCTAACAAAGATGCCCACGTGGTAAAGCCCGTCCTGAAGGTCTCAATCCGCCAAGATATCCTGTCGTCCACCTTAACGTACAAAGGCCCAAACGGTTCGTCTGGAGGAATGATTAATTCAAATATCTTGTTGTCCCCGCCACTTACTTGCAGTCCGCGAAAGACCCCTCCATCGAATAAAGCTATCTTCCCTGCCAAATTGTAGTATTCTTTGCCTCCGCTCAAAGTGTAATCGTAGAATCTTCCCTCGGAAACGGCAATATTTTCAAATCCTATTCCTGTAAGGGAGGAGTTATCCACCTTGAAAAAATTCAAATTGCTATCTCCACCGCCCGTTTGGAAATTGTAGGTAAGTACGGCGGCTTGTGCTTGGTCAACTCCTACCAATGACACCGCTGCACAACTTAAGATTGTGCTAGCGATCGCGCTTCCCAACCTCTGCCTTTGTTTCCGATTCATGGTAAGCCTCATCAGGTTTTCCCTAAGTTTATTTTATTTGATAGAGCGATCGCCAGTAGATATTCGCATACTTAACATAAATTTTTGTCAATTCCAGGATTGCCCAATTTTAACATCCGAATTATTACAGTTGTTCCCTCTAACTCTTGTATGATTTATTACTTTTAAATTATTATTTTTAACTCATAAATAATTTTCTTATTTTTAGATAAGAACAAAATCTGATGCCGAGTTGGTGTGGCAAGAGGGTGCAATGCAGACTATATCTAATTTGTCAAGACACAATTAGCAGAAAAAATTACGCAACATTCTGGCCAGGAGTGCCAGTAGCTTCTGCTTAATGGCACTCCTGGCCAGAATCGCAACTTAACTTAGAAATTCTTCACAAATAGTTTGACTGTGGTACTATCTGGATGGCTGTGGAGTAGCTTAGGGAAGCCAACGGGCTTGATTCCTGTGGTGGAGGAGAATCCAGGAGTGCTAGATAGGATGTCATTGGGATACGGAAATGTTTTCGGCAGAAGTCAACCTGAACCCCTCCGCATTGGGGTAATTGGGGTTGGCAATATGGGCCAGCACCACACGCGAGTTCTGAGCTTGCTCAAAGATATCGAGCTTGTGGGTGTTTCAGATATAAATGTAGAGCGGGGAATTGATGTAGCAAGCAAATACCGGGTTCGCTTCTTTGAAGACTACCGAGATTTGCTCGCCCACGTAGATGCAGTTTGCGTCGCCGTTCCAACTCGCCTGCACCACGCTGTGGGGATGTCTTGTCTCCAAGCGGGAGTTCACGTTTTAATTGAAAAGCCGATCGCCGCTAGCATTGCTGAAGCCGAATCTTTGGTCAATGCCGCAGCAGAAGCCCACCGCATTTTGCAAGTGGGTCACATCGAGCGCTTCAATCCAGCTTTTCAGGAACTCGGCAAAGTGCTGAAAACTGA
>JAYUGZ010000968.1:0-17790 GCA_043767465.1 Cyanobacteriota bacterium | reverse complement strand
CATAGGCGATCGCCAATCCGCCGAAGTAGGGAATAAAAGAATACCACACCCAGTTTGGAGTTTGACGCAGCCAGTATAAATCTTGAGACACTTTAGTTCTATCCTCAATCAACTTTTATTTGACTCTTATTTAAATCCCACTTTTTTCACAGTGGCTTCCCTTCTTCCTTCTTCCTAACATCCGTTACATCCGTTAAATCCGTTACCGAATCCGTTGCCGAACTTCCTTCTTCCATCCGTTAAATCCGTTACCGAATCCGTTGCCGAACATCCGTTAAATCCGTTACCGAATCCGTTGCCGAACTTCCTTCTTCCATCCGTTAAATCCGTTACCGAATCCGTTGCCGAACATCCGTTACATCCGTTACCGAATCCGTTGCCGAACTTCCTTAATTACAATTCCCGCAGCAATTTTTGGCGTTTTTCTTCATATTCTTCGGCGGTAATTGCACCCATATCGTAAAGTCCTTTCAATTCTGCGATCGCCCCAGTCACATCTTTTGCCGCTCTGAGCATATACCCAGACGGCAACATTCCGCCATTGTACTGTACCTGAAAAGCTTGATCCGACATCAGCAGCAGTCCGATAAAATCAAAAAATGCGAACAGTGAAGGAATTAATGTCCACGAAAAGAGCAAATAAAATACTCCTGCTACATTGTTACCCAAATAAAATTTGTGACCTCCGAAACCTCCGATAAAGAAAGCTAACACAACTGCTACGGTTCTATCTTTTACCATTTTTCCCTTTCCCCAGTTTTTTTTTTACTTTAACTTGTGCGATCGACCTTTAACGATCGAACTCAGTAATCTTATGACTAATTTTTACTCATTTATGTGGGTTTTTGCGAAACTTAGACATCGCAAAATACAGCAGAACTATACCGGCTTGAGCCTGTAAAATCACCGAGTAGCCTCTCAAGAAATAATTGAGTTCGCTACCGGAATTGACAGAAAATATTAAAATGCCTAGGGCTGCGTAGGGTGCGAAACGCATCCAACTCGGCGTTACCTCTAATTTGGGGCTGTTGAAATTGCTCATGGGCTTGAAACCTCATCCTCACTTTAAATTAACATAAAAATTAGCTGGATGCTCAAGTTCGGTTGGGTGCGATCGCCCGCGCCAGTGTTTCATCCATCAGCGGACAAGATATTACTTCTATCTTAAAGCAAGTTTTTCCGTTAAAGTTCTCAACGGGCGATCGCCAAATTCAACCTCAGCAGGCAGTGCCGGTAGATGTCACAAAAACCCGGTTAATTCACAATTATTCACAACCGCCCGCATTAACTCGCGCCGCCGCCCAAAAGAAACAGACTCAGGAGAGTACCGCTGTTCCAAAGACTGTGGAGAAGCATGGGAGCGAGGAGATTGCGCGATCGCGTGTACACAAACCCCAACACCGCGCCCAAAGTCGCCAAAGGCAGAATCTCAGAGACACTCAGGTGAGCCACCGCAAACAAGAAAGCCGAAGCTGCGATCGCCCCCGAAACAGGCAAATAGCGAGTCAGAGAAGGCAGTAGAAAGCCCCGAAACACGATTTCCTCAAAAACCGGAGCGGCGATCGCAGCAGTGCCGAAAAACACCGCCAGAGCCACGTTATCCCTACCTTCAAGGACGATCGGCAAAATCGGATTACTGCCACCTTGTCCCTGCCATAACTGCTGATTGATCAGCGACACCAAAACCACCAAAGGCAAAGCCACAAAATAGCCGCCAAACCCCCACAAAAACCAATTTCCCCGCCAATTAACCCGAAACCAACCATCAGGCAAAGGCAAAAAAGACTTAACCGAAAAATACAAAACCGAAAGCCCGCCAGCCGACAGCAACAAATAAGTAGCAAAGATATAAAAAGCCTTTTCGCGCGGGTCAAAAGTAGCAGGATTCAGCTTGAGAACAGCCAGAGAAACTGGTAGCAACAAATAGGGAATCAAGATTTGCCCCACAAAGAAAAAGCCGACCACCAGCACCTGCCAAACAATCTCGCCATCCCAAGGCACATCCCAAGTCAAACTCGCATTTCGCGCCAACAGCGGCCCCGAACCTGCTGCATCTAACTGCTTCCGCTGCAACAGCCACTGCACAGTCAAACCAACCAGCAAAACCGTGCCAATGCAGAGCGATATAGTCGGAACACCGACAATAATTGCCAACTTTTCTACAGCTTGTTCAGCCGTTACCTGCTCAGCCGTTTGCAGTGCTACCAGCTCCTTAGAACGTTCTTGCAGCTTGTAAAGTTGAGTGAGAGCGCGATAGCGAAACCAACCATCCAAAGACTTTTGAATGCGCGGCTCCGCATCCGGCAGCAGTTGAGGCGGATTGCTCCAAATTCCGGTTAAAACTTCAGCAGTTGCCACGGAAGAATCGGAATCGATTTGATTTTTGTACCGCGCAATTAAACTTTTCCAAGTTGGGAGCGCCGTCTCAGTTTTGTCGCTGCTTGCCTGCAAAACTCCTAAGCGTAATTCAAGTTCGTTGAGCAGCGCTGACTGTTGAATCATCAACTCTTTTACAGCCTTTTCTTGTGCAAATTTGATAGCAGGACTTTCCGACTTCGAGATGAGTGTCGGCGGAATCTCTTTAATTTGTGATTGAGTTTTGTCGAGTGTTTTTTGAGTCGAATCTCGCGCTTCTTGATACTGCGTCAAAGCCGTATTTAAAGGCTCCGAACCGATAATATTGTTGCGCGCCGAAGTTAAATTAGCACTCTGATTGTTTTCAGGTTGCCACTCCGAGGCGTGAAGCAGCAAATTTGTCTGATAGAGTTCCAGTCGGCTTTGAATTTGCGGCTCATTCCAACTAGCAAGTAAAGATAAACCGACCAGGGCGATCGCGATCGCTGTTAAAATACCTAAAATTACCCGCTTCAGTGTCATTCCTGCTTTTCCGTCCCGCGCGAATCTGTGGCTAAGTCTTTCCTGTCTCTAATCATAGGTCGTTGCAGGCGATCGTGTCCCCACAACTGGTAAAATTTCTACTGGCCGATCTTTTGAATCGTTTTAAGCCCTGGATTTATCCGCAGGCTAAATCTAAAATCTAAAATCTAAAATCGAATGACTCGCATTATCTTAGTCCGTCACGGCAAAAGCACATACAATCAAGAGCGGCGCATCCAAGGCCGCCTCGATAAATCAGTTTTGACAGAAGCAGGCCGCGCCTGTGCCCTTCAAGTAGGCGACACACTCAGCAGTATCGCCTTTGATGCCGCCTACACAAGTCCCCTGCAACGAGCCAAAGAAACAGCCGAAATCATCCTGTCGCGCTTGACAAATCCGCCACAACTCCAACCAACTGATAAATTGATGGAAATCGATTTGCCATTGTGGGAAGGAATGCTGCGCCAAGATGCGATCGACCAATTCCCCGAAGCATATCAGCAATGGCAACAACATCCCGACAAATTTTCCATGAAAATCCCTTCCCCCGAAGGAGAAATCGAACACTTTCCGGTACTAGCCGTTTTTGCTAGCGCCCGCAAGTTTTGGGAAGAACTTTTATCGCGCCACACTTCTGGCACAATTCTAGTAGTAGGTCACAACGGAATTAACCGCGCGCTCATCGCTACAGCCTCAGAAATTGCCCCAGATTACTATCAATCAATTCAACAATCAAATTGCGGAATTAGTGTCATCAATTTTGGATTTACAGATGACCAAACAGAATCCAACAAGAAAATTGCAGTTCAATTAGAATCCTTGAATTTAACCGCCCATACCGGAGAAATATTCCCCAAACCGAGGGACGGACACAGCGGGCCGCGGTTATTGCTAGTACGTCACGGCGAAACAGACTGGAATAGAGCCGGGAAATTTCAAGGACAAATAGACGTACCTCTCAACGATAACGGCCGCGAACAAGCTCGGCAAGCCGCAGAATTTCTCAAAGATGTAAAATTAGATTTTGCCATCAGCAGTTCCATGCTGCGCCCGAAAGAAACTGCCGAAATTATTCTCAAATATCATGGCGATTTACAACTGAAACTCCGCGACGACTTGAGAGAAATCAGCCACGGACTTTGGGAAGGAAAATTTGAATCAGAAATAGAACAATCCTATCCAGGTTTGCTCGCAGAATGGAAAACATCCCCTGAAAAAGTGCAAATGCCCGAAGGTGAAAATTTAGAGCAAGTTTCGATTCGGGCGATCGCAGCGTGGCGAGAAATCGTACAATCAGTTACTGGTACAGGAATTGTCGTTGCCCACGATGCCGTCAACAAAGCCCTTCTCTGTCACCTATTCAATTTAGAACCCGAACACTTCTGGAAATTCAAACAAGGAAACGGGGCAGTTAGCGTAATTGATTATCCCCACGGCCCCGACGGTTTGCCAGTATTGCAAGCGATGAACATCACAACTCATTTAAGCGGCGGAGTTTTCGACCAAACAGCAGCCGGAGCACTTTAATTTGTAAAGTTATCGGCGCCCACCCGTAGCGGAGTAAACGCCCTCCGCTAAACTCTTCCATCTTCTATCCATCCGTGACATCCGTTAAATCCGTTAAAAAATCCGTTGCCAATCCGCCATCCGTGACATCCGTTAAATCCGTTAAAAAATCCGTTGCCAATCCGCCATCCGTGACATCCGTGACATCCGTTAAAAAATCCGTTGCCGAACTTCCTTCTTTATGATCCGCGAACTGCTACAAAATGTAAGAGTGCTCGATCCAGTTTCAAAGATCGATCGCACCACTGATATTCTAATTACAGAAGGTCAGATCACAGCAATCGAAGAAAACATTACCGAAATTCCCGCAGACACAGAAGTCCGGGATTGCCGAGGACTAATTTTAGGGCCAGGATTAACCGATATCTACAGTCATAGCGGAGAACCAGGTTTTGAGGAACGGGAAACCCTAGAATCCTTAATGCAGGCTGCGGCGGCTGGCGGTTTTACCCGAGTGGCAATTTTGCCCGATACTTCTCCCCCCGTGGACAATTTGGCCGGTTTAGCCTTGTTGCAACAACACATCCGCAATTTGTCTCCCGGGCTGCCGCGCTTGTATTTCTGGGGCGCCCTGACAGCGGGCGTGAAAGGGCAGCAGATGGCGGAATTGGGTGAGCTGGCCTCCTCTCCAGTAGTGGGATTTGCGGACGGTTTGCCGCTATCTAATCCGGCTCTGGTGAGGCGTTTGCTTGAGTATATCCAGCCGTTGAATAAGTCGGTGGCTTTGTGGCCGTGCGATCGCACCTTAGCAGGAAATGGCGCAGCGCGGGAGGGTGCGGTATCGGTGCGCTTGGGTTTGCCAGGAATTCCGGCGAGTGCCGAAACATCGGCTTTGGCGGCAATTCTGGAGTTGGTAGCATCTGGGGGAACTCCCGTACACATCATGCGCGTTTCTACCGCCCGCAGCGTGGAATTGATTCGAGATGCCAAGGCGCGGGGTTTGCCGGTGCAGGCGAGTGTGACTTGGATGCACTTGCTATTGAATGTCGGCGCAATTTCAGGAAACTCTCAAGATTCCGGTGGCAAAAACGCTCTAACGGCTTCGGTTCCCTACGATCCGAATTTACACCTAGAACCGCCGTTGGGCAATCTGAGCGACCAATTGGCCTTAATTCAAGCTGTGAAAGATGGGGTTATTGATGCGATCGCGATCGACCACAACCCGTGTACTTACGAGGAAAAAACCGTGGCTTTTGCTGATAGTCCCCCAGGGGCGATCGGCTTGGAATTAGCGTTACCTTTGCTGTGGCACGGACTGGTGGAAACTGGCGAATTTTCCGCTTTGGAACTGTGGCGAGTGTTGAGTACGGGCCCCGCCGTTTGTCTCGGTCAAACCCCCGCCGCGGTGGCGCTGGGTGTCTCTGCTGAGCTGATTTTGTTCGACCCGCTAATGAGTTGGACTGTTGACGGGCGCAGTCTGAAGTCGCGATCGGCAAATACGCCTTGGTTGGGACAACAATTAGCAGGAAAAGTTCTACAAACTTGGGTTTAAGGCAATACGCTTGGCTTAGGATTTGTCCGAAGAGAGGAACGAAGCAATCGCAGTATCTGTTTTTCACTCTCATTTTGCCGACCGGACTCTATACCCCCAAGCGTATTGGGATTTAAGGACTAAAATCCGAACGATCAAACCGCATTTGATAGGATTAACGAGCAATCAAAAAAGATCCGACTTACCTGAAGGTAATATTGACTGCATTTCCTGAGAGCGTTCTAAGTAATTTTGCGCTACGCCATCTAGCGGGTTTTTACGCACGCACTCAGCAAAAAGTTGTCCTGCTTCTTTATGTTTACTCGCAGTGTAGTTCCACAAAGCTTCTAAAAATATGTTAAAAGTCGCTAACTTGCCCTCTTTCACTTCCGGCGGATCGGCATCAAATACTTCATGAATTGTCACCAACTCTGCTTTCCCTTTAACTCGAACGCGACCAATATTTCTGATTGCATATTTCGGATATTCACTGACATTTAACTGCAAAAAAGTATTGTTAGTAATTAACATCGACACCCCGTAACTTTTTGTCATGCTTTCCATGCGGGAAGCTAAATTCACCGCATCGCTAATCACCGTACTGTCCATCCTTGTTGTCCCCCCAACTGTTCCCAGCATCAGCGTACCCGTATTGATGCCGATGCCAATTTTAATCGGTGCAAAGCCCTCGCTAACCCGGTGTTGATTGTAATCGTCAAGACGGTGCAGCATAGAAATTCCAGCATTCACGGCATCGCTGGCACTGTGACCGAACAAAGCCATAATTGCATCGCCAATATACTTATCAATAAAACCGTTATTTTCAATAATAGTTGGCTCCATCCGGCTCAAATAAGAATTAATAAAATTAAAATTTTCCTGAGGAGTCATCCCCTCAGAAAGAGTCGTAAAATCCCGAATATCGGAAAATAAGACAGACATTTCCTTTTCCACGCTGTCGCCGAGTTTGATATCGACCAAGCTTTCACGGCCTAGCAGCGAGACAAATTCATTCGGCACAAAACGTCTAGCAGCCTTGGTTAATTGTGATTGTAGTTCCAAAGCTAATTCTAACCTCTCATTCACTTTTCGCAGTTCTGCATTTTGTTCTACCAGCTTTTTATCTTGACTGTAACTGTGGACGGCTTCTGTAACTGTCAATTTCAAGTCTTCAGTTTGCCAAGGTTTGCCGATATAGCGGTAGAGTTTGGCGTACTTAATCGCACTTCCCACAGCTTCAATTGTCGCCTGACCTGTTAGCATCACCTTCAGAGTTTTGGGAGATATTTCATGAACCCGCCTCAATAATTCATCTCCTTTCATGTCAGGCATCACGTAGTCGGAGATAATTAACGGAATCTCTTCTCCATCTGCTATTAGTTCAGCAATTAACTCTAGAGCATCCTCGCCTCCTTCCGCAATTTCAATCCGGTAACTATTGCCTAAAGCATCTTTTAATTCAGCTTTGAGGCTTTTCAGAACCGTGGTTTCGTCATCCACGCAAATAATCACTTGTTTGCTCATAGCGATAAAGCTGTTTTAATGGTTTCGATCAACTCTTCTTCCGACCAAGGTTTGTGCAAACAGCGGTGCAAGTCAGCTTCGTCAAATGCTCTCTGAACTGCCTCTTCATCTGCTTGACCTGTCAGCATGACTTTCACTATCTTTGGAAACTTTTGATGAACGCGAATTAGAAATTCATCTCCTTTCATTCCCGGCATCAACCAATCAGAAACAATCAAGATAATCGCTGTATCATCCTCATTAAATTCATCTATCAATTCTAAGGCATCGGCGGGATTTTCCGCTAATTCATAAACATAGGTATTGCCAAAGGCAGATTTTAGTTGAGTTTTGAGACTTTTCAAAACTACTTTTTCGTCGTCAACGCACAGAATGACTGGTTTAGACATATGATTTAATCTCAGCGATTGTTCGTTGTTGACTGTTGAATGTATCTCCTAATTTGTCACGTTGTCACTGCCTGTAAAAAACCGCAGAATACAACTTGTGCGAGCGATACAGGCAATGCTTAGCTACATAGCTTATCCCGGATTCACGGGTAAAGAAACGGTAAAAGTAGTTTTGCCAGGAACTGATGCAACTTCGATGCTGCCCCGATGTTTTTCAATAATTTTTCTGACAATATCAAGTCCTAAACCTGTGCCTTCTCCGGGGGGTTTAGTGGTGAAAAATGGCTCGAAAATTTTAGATATAACTTCTTCAGGAATTCCCTTACCGTTATCCGTGACTGCAACTTGGACGCGATTGTTTTCTTGAAAGAGTTCGAGGGTTAATGTACCTTTATTGTCCATCGCTTGCAGGGCATTATGTATGAGATTTGTCCACACCTGATTTAGTTGATCGGGGTAGCAGAGCACAGGTTCTATTTTTTGGAAGTTTCGCAATACTTCTACCCCGTGTTTCAGGTTATTTTGATACAGCGTGAGTACAGTTTCTATGCCTTCAACTAAATCCGATTGAATCATCACTTCTGAGGAGTCATGTCGGGCATAATTTTTGAGAGCAAAGACGACTTTTGATGCTCGATCCGTTGCGGTATTAATTGTTTGGGTACCTCGTTGGATTTCTGTGAGTTTGTAAGCCATGTCTAAAATTAGCTCGCGATCGGGTTTTTGCAGCAGAGACATAAAGTCATCGGCTTCATAAATCCCCATATCTACTAAGGTATCCGCAATATCATCGGCTTCGTCAATGTTTTCATCTTCGAGTTTACCGACCAAAGTCCGCTTTAATTTCCTTTCTTCTTTGGCTGTCAAAGTTACATCTTTTTGCAGCGATTGATTTAGTAACATGAAGAAAATATTAGCTTCTTCGGCAGATAACGATTGAAAAAGTGCAGGGAAGTTGGAGAGGGTTTGTCCCAAGAATTTGCTCATATTTCCGGCACTGGATCGGATCGCACCCAGCGGAGTATTCAGTTCGTGGGCTACTCCCGCTACTAATTGTCCTAAAGCCGCCATTTTTTCAGAATGAACTAACTCTTGTTGGGTGGTTTGTAGGTTGTCTAATGCTGTACTGAGTTCTTGCGTCCTTTCACTAACTTGAACTTCGAGAGTCCGGTTGTATTGGGCTACTAATTTTTCGGATTCTTTGCGTTGAGTAATGTCGGCAAAAGCTGCGATCGCATAATTCACATTCCCTTTTTCATCATAAATTGGCGTTCCCCAAACTTCGATGGGAATAGTTTTGTTTTGCTGGTGAATTTCTATGTCATCAGCGTTAACACTTGCCCCTTGAAAAGCACAAAGTATCGGGTCTTTTTCTTGAGGGTATATTTCCCCGCTATCGGCGAGATAAATTTGATATATCTCTCGAATTTCTTCAGATTTAATATGGTCAACTATGCCTTTGCCAAGCAAGGATTGAGCCCGAGAATTAACGTAGTATGGTTTGCCGCTGGGTTCTGCTACAAATATCCCGATCGGGACGGCTTCTAAAATTTGGTTGAGCCGACTTTTACTCTCGGATAATTCGGTGTTCAAACTTTGCATCTCTTCAAAAGAAAATTGCAGTTGTTCTGCCATACTTTGAAATGAGTTTGCAAGTTCGCCTACTTCATCATTGCGGTTAATTTGTACAGTTTTACCCCACTGACCTTTAGTAATATTTTTGGCAGCTTCATTCAAAGATAAAATTGGCTTTGTCACCCATCGGGCTGTGAGTATGCCGACAATTATGGCTGTTGCTAAGGCGGCAATGCACAGCAAAACTGTAGTTTTGTTGTTGGCATTAATTTGTTCCAAGAAATCTGATTCTGGAATAATTACTACAATTAGCCAGTCCAACCCTTTATCATCTTTGAGAGGCGTAACTTGCATGAATTGTAGCTGGTCTTTAATCTGAAAGCTAAGCTGTTGGGTTTCCTGGATGTTGTTGAGGTTTCCAAAGTGTTCTTGCAAGTATTTAGTCGTGAGGCTGATGGCGGCGTTTTGGCTGGCATTTGCCTGAATTCTTTCTGTCTCTTCACCTTTGATGAGATATACCGGATCTGGTGTTGATGTCGTAATTAATTCGCCCGATCGCTCTAGAATAAATGTCTGCCCAGATTTGCCAATTTTTAACTTTTGGAGGAACTCGTTAACTCGCGAAAACAGCAAATCAGTGCCAAAAATTGCCTGCAACTGTCCCGATTCGTCGTATAACGGCTGGGCGGCTGTAATTCCCAGTCCTTTGCTGGTAAAATCGGCATAAATTTTGCTCCAAGTTGCCGTTTGTGCTTCGCTTGCTGCTGTGTACCAGGGACGGACTCGCGGGTCATATTTAGGTTTAACTTTCACTAAGTTAGTCGGTTCGCCGCGGTTGTTTGCAGCATAATAATTCATTTTACCTTCTGTAAGTTCGCTGCGTTCTTGCAATAAAAAATCACCCTCATTTGTGCGTCGCGCGGCAATAAAATCTCCTGCGGGAGTGGCAAGATATGTAACGCTTACTGTGTCAAAAGTTTGCAGGTGCTTCCAAAAGTGGCGCTGTATTTTCGGAGTGTCTTGCAAGTTGAGATCCCCCAGTTCAAAAGCATTGGCTTTGAATTGATTGAGTTGGTGGGGAAATGTCATGTATGCTTGGACGCGTTCGGAGATGCGATCGCTAATTTCTTGGCGCAATTTAGTAGCAACTTCGTTAACTGCTTGCTGTCCGTTGCGAAATGATAAATAACCTACAACTCCCACTGCCGCAACAATTTGCAATACGAAGGGAACTATTAAAACTGTTCGCAAAGGGAGGGAGCGAACGGCTTTTGCCACTAATTTATTAGCCGATTTGGTGGGCTTGAAAAGTTGGATGTTTGAAGGATTAGTCATGCTTGGAAAAACTTGTTGTTTAGGAAATACTTTGTCAATTTCATTAGTTGCACCCCAACAAGTTATGGATTGTTTATCCCAGCACCCCGATTATGAATTTGGCATTGCTGTAATGCAGATCAGCAATTTCGGCTGTATTATAGCAGCAAATCTTCTGCAAACTGCGATCGCGCCATCAAATACTTCTTGGTTTACTTGGTGACAACTGCTACTTTAGGTGGCTGACATCCACCTGAAAAATTTGGATGCCTACTCGCAAGCATCGCCATACAGTATTTCCGTTTGATTCCTTTTGTCAAAAAAATGATGCTGTAAGTGTGCAGGCAGTTCTGCTGGCGATCGCCCCTACAAAACTTTCACAAATTATTTAGACTTGCGATCGCGATCGCAGTTTATTTGACAAAAGGAATCAAAGGAAAACAACCGTAGTTAATTCTACAACAAAATATAGTAAATATCCGGATTGTTTGGGAATTTGTTGCAGTTGCAGTTCTGGATGCAGAACTTCTATATGTATGGCGCGGTGCGATCGCCTTACTTGTCGCTATGAGTAGCGTGTAAAACCACTTTTTGGTCTGAGTCCTAAGTTGTTAACTCGTAGATTCCAGATCGGTAGCAGTTTTCCCTCCGATTGCTCGCACAAAAAATATTCCCTTGCCCCCCTTAAAGCTACCATTTTTTGCAAGAAAAACAGGACAAATGCGAGTGTTTTGAAGGGAAATTGGGAGCGGATATCCGGATTTTAAGCGCAGGACAAACCCTAAATATTCCGGATTTTTGAGCTGAGATCTGAAATAAACATATTCGGTATTGGCGATCGCATACATTAGCAATTTGTCTTAATTGTTTAAGCCAATTGGCTTATTTTTGGCAGATCCAGGTCGCTGAGAGGACAAAGGGTGCGATCGCCCGATCGCGATCGGGGTGAAATCTAGCTCATGCAAAATAATATCGTCAGCTTTGAGAACAGCTATAGCAGTTGACCGCTCGACAGCTCGCCCGCTCGGCTTCGCCGAAGGGTTGCAGAATCAGGAAATTAAACCGTTTAGGCTATGGGTTAGGAGGCTCTATTCATGAGGTTATTTATGTCCTCATCGCTGTGGCGATTGCTATAACAATCGCGTATTGAGCTAAATTTTAGAGACTGGTACGCTGGCTGTAAAAAAATATGGACGGCGAAGCTGCCGAGCGAGCCTGTTTGGGATTTGTTGGGGCTTAAAACGCAGTTTTTTTTTCCGTTAGTATCCCCAATTGCCAATTCGCAATTTTAAATTCTCAATTCCCAATTGCGGCAAAGTATTAAGGCGATTTAACTTCCGTCTCCTGACTTATAATTACAGGGGGCGAGAGGGGAGGCTCAGGTTCTGCGACATTCAACTGACCGCCACAGCAGCTTAACTCATAAAGTTTTGCATTAATTTGATACTCATACTGACTCAATAGCCTTGCATAAATATAGCCAGCTTTTCCGTCCAAAAAGCCGAGCTGAATGATGTAAAATAAAATAAATCTGAGCATAGGTTTAAAAGGCAGTCTCACCCAAACTTTTTTGAGAAATCGCTTCCGCTGCACGGCATCTCCAAAGAGGTGAGCGCCAATAGTGCCGCTGTCGTCGCGACCCGTAAGAATATTGTAATAAACGCGAGCTTCCCAATTTGAATAACGGTTGTGACGCTCGATCCAGTGAAATAAATTGCGATAATCCTCGTGGATCATATCATGTTTTAAGTAGCCGACTTGACCGGCTAAAATGACGTGTTCGTGAACTTCGTTGTCGCCTGTATTGGGGACAGATTCAGTGCCGAGATTTTCGTAGCGGCCTTTTTGATGCTTGAACAAACGCAAATTCCAGTCCGGATATCGGCCGCCATAACGCAGCCACTGTCCTAAAAAGAAGACTTTGCGGTTGAGGTAGTAGCCGTCAAAACTTGGGTCTTCGATCGCGCGGGCGATTTCGTCCCAAAGTTCCGGGGGGATGCGTTCGTCGCAATCAACAATTAATACCCATTCGTTGCGAAAGGGCAGGTTGTCCAAAGACCAGTTTTTCTTTTTCGGCCAGCGGTTATCGAAGTAGAATTGCACTACTTTGGCGCCGCTGCTGATGGCAATTTCTACCGTGCGATCGCTGCTTTGGGAATCAACCAGAAAAACTTCATCCGCCCTGGCAATGCTGGCTAGACACGCAGGTAGATTAAGTTCTTCGTCTTTTGCCGGAATGAGAACTGAAACCGGAATCTTGGATGAACTAGATGTCATAATCGAGTGCTTGAACCTAAATGCGGTCGAGTTATTGTGGATGAAGTGCGATCGGCACAGCCGCGCCGGCGACTAGAACAGCAAGGGATATTGCCTATAGCCTAATGCCTGCTGGTCGATTTCGGTAGAAAAATCAGCCCGGGGACTACCGCACTCAAATAACCGATTTGACCCCAGGCAAAAACGAAATTTTCAAAGCGCAGCCCTGGATCTCTGATGTATTTCAAAGATTTGTAGACACCCCTCAGTATTCTTTCACCCCCCCGCCCAAGCTGAGCAATACCGGCTCGATCGGACAATTGTTCCCGATAACACTCGCTGATGCCTTGCCACCACCCGCGCTCAAAAAACCAAGCTTTGTTGAGCCGTTCTGTGGCGACATGGTGCAGCACTAGGGCATGAGGGAGATAAACTACTTGCCAACCTAGCTCTAGTGCTAATTCTGTGGCCCGCAATTCTTCATTTGAGAGCAACTTTTTACCAACTCTACCGAGTTTGACATCGAAACCGCCAATTTGTTCGAGAAAAGCGCGCCGGATCGAGTAGTTTACACCCCTGGGAGTCAAACCCGCAGTAGTGATGTACAGGCAAGCATCGCCCAAATCGTAAGATCCCAAGTTTTGCGCCAATCCGGGCGACAGCCAGTCGGGCGGGGAGACTCCACTAGGCCACATCAGGTTAACTTTGCCGCCTGCTACGGCTAGTTTTTGATTGCTTTGATAAGCTGCGTGCAGCACCCTGAGCCAATTGCGATCGGCAACTGCGTCGTCGTCGAGATAAGCTAATATTTCGCTGCGCGCTTCGATCGCACCGGTGTTCCGGGCGACTGACAGACCGATTTCCGGTTCCCATACGTACTTGAGGCGCGGATCGCCCAGTCTTGCTTCTACCACCTCGCGGGTGCGCGAAATAGAACTCTCGGGACTGGCATAATCGCTAGAAGCGTTATCCACTACTACTACTTCAAAGTTTTCGGGAAAATCCTGTACCAGCAAGCTGTCGATCGCCCCACCTAAATAGGCCGCCCGATTGTGGGTACAAATAATCGCTGATATCTGAGGAGGATGTTGCATAAATAACAGCTTGGGAAATACAGGGGTTGTCGATCGACTTACTCTAATATTGTCTCATTAATGCTATTATTACTTAAAAAGCATTTAGCCGTTGATAATTGATAATTGATAATTGGTAATTGGTAATTGGTAATTGGTAATTTTACCCTGAGCGCAGCCGAAGGGTGGTAATTGGTAATTGGTAATTGGTGATTGTGTTTAATCCTTTGTGTGTGACTATTGACTACTGCCAACTGACTACTGCCAACTGACTACTGCCAACCACCAACTGCCAACGGACTAATGACTAATAACTAATGACTAACTCAGAACCAACGGCATCGAGACAATTAATCTTAGTAACTGGGCCTGCCAGAAGTGGCAAAAGTGAATGGGCGGAAACTCTGGCTGTGGATTCGGGAAAACAAGTAATCTATGTGGCTACGAGTAGGGTTGATGAAACTGATTTGGAGTGGCGGCAGCGCCTGGAATTACACCGAAATCGCCGCCCGACAGATTGGACAACTCTAGAAGTGCCGATCGAACTATCAGCAGTTGTACAAAGCGGTAAACCGTCGGATTGCTTGTTGATCGATTCGGTGGGCACTTGGACGGCAAATCTTTTAGAACAAGAGTCTGCTGTTTGGGATCGTTCGCAGCAAGATTTGATCGCAGCTTTGAAGTCGGCTGCTGCTGATGTGATTTTGGTAGGAGAGGAAACCGGATGGGGTGTTGTGCCGGCTTATCCGGCGGGACGGCTGTTTCGCGATCGCCTCGGCACTCTCGTCCGCCACATTGGGGCGATGGCCGATGCTGTTTATCTGGCTACGGGTGGTTATGCCTTGAATCTGTGCGCTTTGGGTACGCCGCTACCGCCGCGGAAAAATTAACAGACACAGGGGCGATCGCTACAGCACCGAATTTGAAGAATGCTGGGAAAAAATCATTTCCCCCAAAAGCGGAGACTGCTACCTGCAAGGTACCAACGAAACAATTGCCCAACTGCTAACACCAGCATGGGAAATCAGTCCCTGTGCCCGCTGCGCCATGCCCGTAGTGTTACCCCAAAATGCGATGCCGCCCGAGTGCTGTCCCTGTAACGACTTACCAAACTGGCCCGATACCAAAAATCCCCAACCCCGATCGCCCGTGAGCACAAAATTGCAACTCTCAGGCATTCGCGATCGGCTGCTGCGAACCAGCGGCGAGTAAAGATGGGGAGAATACGCGCGGCTAGCGGGTTTTTCCCGAAAAGACGGGTTACGAACCCTAGATCAACTAAAAAACCCGGTTTCTTTGGTCTGAGCGCATAATTCCTGGACTATTGACAACCGACAACAGACAACCGACAACTGACAACTGACAACAGACAACAGACAACAGACAACAGACTTCGGTTTTATGCCTTAAAGCAGTGGTGAGAAGGCGACAAATTGTTACAATGTGTTTACAATGCTTCACACTAGGTCTGAGTTTATGGATGTCAAGACGGTATCGCCAGCCTCCCCGGTAACTTACTCAAATTCAGGGACTCACGCTGCACTCGGCAATCTCCAAGAGGTAGAAACAGTTCCGCTGCAAGCAGTACAAGTAGAACTAGAGACAGTGGCGGCCACTCCCGAACCGCTGAAATCTGCCAAAGATATCGCTTACGAGTTGGCAGGAGAAGCTGTGCGCTACGATCCAGTGGCGATCGCAGCCCAGTACCGCAATCGCCCCCTGCAAGTCTGGGGACGGCTGTTAAGCGTTGTTTGGACATTTTTTAGCTTTGCCTTCAGTTTGTGGTTTGACAAAAAAACAGGCCGTAGCGTCGCCAACGAAAAGCGCCGCGCCTCGCGCCTGCGAGAAATTCTCAGTCAACTCGGCCCAGCTTTTATCAAAATCGGGCAAGCACTCTCAACTCGCCCCGACTTAGTGCCGCCAGTATATTTAGAAGAACTAACCACGCTGCAAGACCAATTGCCAGCGTTTCCCAACGAAGTAGCGTATCAATTTATACAAGAAGAATTGGGCGCGCATCCCAAGGAAATTTACGCCGAAATCACCGCAGATCCGATCGCCGCAGCATCTCTGGGACAAGTCTACAAAGGCAAACTCAAAACCGGCGAAACCGTCGCCATTAAAGTGCAGCGACCAGGTTTAGCCGAAAACATCGGCTTAGATATTTACATCCTGCGGCGCGTCGCACTTTGGGCGCAAAACAACTTCAAAATCATTCGCAGCGACCTCGCAGGGATTATGGACGAGTTGGGCGAGCGGATTTACGAAGAAATGGACTACACCCACGAAGGACAAAATGCCGAACGCTTTGCTGAACTCTACGGGAATCTGAAGGATATTTACGTTCCCAAAATCTATTGGCAATATACCCGCCGCCGCGTGTTGACAATGGAGTGGATCACTGGGGTTAAACTCACTAATTTGGAAGCTGTCAAGGCTCAAGGAATTGACGCTCCTTACTTAATTGAAGTGGGGGTGCAGTGCTCTCTCAGACAGCTTCTGGAACACGGTTTCTTTCACGCTGACCCGCATCCGGGCAACCTTTTGGCAACTCCTGACGGTCAGTTGGCTTATCTCGATTTTGGGATGATGAGCGAAGTCAAGCCTTATCAGCGCTACGGTTTGTTGGAAGCTGTGGTGCATTTGGTGAACCGCGATTTTGATGGTTTGGCGAGAGATTACGTGAAGTTGGAGTTTTTAACGCCAGATACTGATTTGACGCCAATTATTCCAGCTTTGGCTGGGGTGTTTAATAATGCTTTGGGTGCTAGTGTTGCGGAACTGAATTTTAAGAGCATTACTGATGAACTTTCGGCGGTGATGTACGAGTATCCTTTCCGAGTTCCGGCTTACTATGCTTTGATTATTCGATCGCTCGTTACGTTAGAAGGGATTGCGATTAATGTCGATCCTGAATTCAAAGTGCTGAGCAAAGCTTATCCTTATGTAGCAAAACGGCTGTTGAGCGACCCCGCACCGGAATTGAGAGCGTCGCTGCAAGATTTGCTGTTCAAAAAAGGCGAATTCCGCTGGAATCGCTTAGAAAATTTGCTGAACAATGCCCGGGAAAGCGATGATTATGATGTCAGCAAAATCCTCAACCAAGCGTTAGAGTATTTATTTTCTCAGAGAGGAGATTTCATTCGCGATCGCATTGTAGCTGAATTGGTGAAAAGTCTCGACACGCTTTCGAGCAATGCTTTTGCTAACGCTAAAGCAGTTGTGGGTGAATGGTTTGGAGTCAAGGCGAGTCTACCTGTGGTTTCACCAACCGAACAACAAAACTTGGAACACATCAAGCGAATTTGGGATATTTTGCAATCAACTCCGGGTTTTGACAGTATGAAAGTATTGCAGTTACTGCCGCAGTTGTTGGTAAAACCAGAAGTGCAGAATATGGGCCAGCAAGTGGTAGGCGGTTTAGCTCAAAGAGCAGTTGCTAGGTTAATTCGCGAGTTTTTACTGTCGTCGGAACCTGCGGCTCTTCCCGAGAATGTAGCTTATCCTAAGACTTCGCCTCAGTTGTCTTTGCCGGCGGCGAAGTAGTTAGCATTAGGGCGTGAGGTACATCAGAAAGGTAGGGACACGGCGCCGTGCCCAAGGAGTGTCAACTTAAGGTCAAACGTAGTTACAGACTGCTGTTTACCGCCCAGGCCCGATCCCCCCTAACCCCCCTTAAGAAGGGGGGGACAAGAATCTTCTCAAAGTCCCCCTTCTTAAGGGGGATTTAGGGGGATCGGGCCTC
>JAYUGZ010000967.1:0-6957 GCA_043767465.1 Cyanobacteriota bacterium | reverse complement strand
GCTCTTCTTGTCTGTAGCCCGATCGCCCTTCGGAGACTGGGATAATCTTTGTTTGGGCGATCGCCGAGTTGTAGTATACTGTAATCTGTCAAAAAATTACTAAGATCCAGAAAAGATATATCATAACCTTAACCAGATCATCTCTTCCCAGATATGTTCTACTGCTCAAATCCAAGGTGCTCAAATCCTTTCAATCCCGACAACTCTAAATTTTGTCAAAGTTGCGGCCAGCCCGACCTCACGCCTCTCTTCAGGAACCGCTACCGCGTGATTCGACTGTTGGGCGAGGGGGGATTTGGCAGAACTTATGAAGCGGTAGATATCGATCGCATGGACGATCCCTGCGTCATCAAGCAGTTTGTGCCCCAAGTTCAGGGAACATCAGCACTTGAAAAGGCTACGGAACTGTTTAAGCAAGAAGCGAAACGACTTTACGAACTCGGCGAACATCCCCAAATTCCTCGATTAATTGCTTATTTTGAACAAGACAAGCGGTTATATTTAGTACAAGAATTGATTGAAGGGCAAAATTTACTGGCTGAATTAACTCAGCAGGGCGTTTTTAGCGAAGAAAAAATTTGGCAGTTGCTGGCAGATATTTTGCCGATTCTGAAATTTGTGCACGATCGCAATGTCATTCACCGAGACATCAAACTTGAGAATATCATCCGCCGCCGCACTGCCCCTAACCCATCTCTATTGGCGGGAAATTTTCGCAATTCCGCTTTCTACAGGGGAGCACGCCGAGAGTTAGTGTTGATTGATTTCGGCGTTTCCAAACAAGTGACGGGTTCGCTGATGAGCCAAGTAGGCACGACGGTAGGAACCCCCGGATATTCGCCTATGGAACAAATGCGCGGTCAAGTTTTCCCTGGAAGCGACTTGTACAGTTTGGGGATAACTTGCCTGAGACTGCTAACTCAATGTTTGCCAAAAGTTGACGGTTCCGATGACCTTTATGACCCAATTAACGGCGGCTGGATTTGGAGAGAACGCTTGCCCGCAGGCACGAAAATCAGCAGCGAGTTGGCAACAATTTTAGATAAATTAATTCAAGATTATCTCAAAAATAGATATCAATCTGCTGATGAAGTAATCAAAGCTTTAAATCTTTATTCTTTACCTCCCCAACCCCATTTTGCTAAGGGTGGACAACTTACTTTAAATTCTTCTCAGACCAAGGCAGCTCTACCTCCGCTAAATGCTTATCTGAGCGAGGCAGGACAACTTGCTATCAATACCCCCCTCAATCACAGCGCGCAAACCACCACCCAGAACTCGGTCAATGCGAGGGTAAAATCCCCAACTAATCCGCCTGTAAACAAGGGAACGCAAAGGATTGTTGCTGTCAAAAGCACTTTTGAATTTCAGGTTTTGACAGTAGACAATCGCGGGAAGCAAGCTAATCTTAAGAGTGGGAAAGCGCATTTTTTTGAAGAAGATCTCGGCCGCGGTACAGTCATGGAAATGGTATCAGTTCCTGGCAGTAGTTTCCTGATGGGTACCCGAAAAGATCGAGGTGACAGCGACGAAAAACCGCAGCACCCAGTAACTTTAGCTTCTTTTTGTATTAGCAAATTTCCAGTCACTCAGGCACAGTGGACAGCCGTTGCAGCCCTGCCGGAAATTAAAATATTTCTCAATCCCGATGCTTCCCGTTTTAAAGGCGCAAATCGACCTGTAGAAAATGTATCTTGGTACGAGGCGGTGGAGTTTTGCGATCGACTTTCTTGCAAAACTGGTAAGCATTATCGCTTGCCTAGCGAGGCTCAATGGGAATATGCTTGTCGCGGGGAAACTGTGACGGCGTTTCACTTTGGGGAAACGATTACCAGCCTGTTAGCAAATTATAACGGAAATTCTAATTATGCTGATGCGCCCAAGGGAGTTTATCGCTTTCAAACTACAGATGTTGGCAGTTTTAAACCGAATGCTTTCGGGTTGTACGATTTGCACGGAAATGTTTGGGAATGGTGCGCGGATGCTTGGCACAATAATTACAACGGCGCGCCTGTGGATGGCAGCGTTTGGGAGTCGGGCGGCGACTATTCGCTGAGGTTGTTGCGGGGCGGTTCTTGGAACGATCATCCTCCGAATTGTCGCAGCGCCTGCCGCCTCAGATATCAGCCGGATTGCAAGGCTAGTATTGTGGGTTTTCGAGTCGTTGTTTCTGTTGTTTGATCTTGTGTCAGTAGGTTCGTAGTGAGGAATGCGAGTCCGCATAAATCCCAGGACTCGCATTCCTCACTACAAACACCAGTTTCTACCTTAAGTAGCCTTCTTCTGAGGAGCCACCATACGTTCTACACTCATAGCAGCCACGCTCAACGTCACCACAATCATGCCGAGAATTGCCACAGGCTGCAACTTCTCATTGATAATTAGGAACCCGAAGAGTGCGGTCATCGCCGGGCCCAAAGTGCCAATTACTGATGCTAATGCTGCTCCGGCATACCGGATAGCAAAATTGTTCAAAAGATAGCTAAACAGCGTCAGCACCCCTAAAACAACGCCTCCTGCAATCAAACCCGGCCAAACATTTTGGTCGATTTGAGGAGCCAAATTTTCCGACAGGGGCACCCACAAACTCAGGGAGGAAAATACAAAAATTGCGGCGAAATTAACTAAACTAAAAGGAATCGGGTGCAGCTTGCCCGCGGCCATTTGCGTCAGCAATACGTAACCTGCAAAGGTAATCCCAGAAGCGAGTGCCGCCGTGACTCCCACCCCGACATTGCCGCCGCCCGGAGCTGGCGCCGCAAAACTGGGCCACCCAGCTAAAATCAGACCTAGGGTAATTCCGCCGATCGCCAAAAAGCCGATCGTACTTGGGCGAGTACCAAACAACAGCCAAGAACCCAGTACGGTGATGATCGGGTAAATAAAGAAAATTGTAATCGCAATCCCCGCCGGAATATTGCCGATCGCCAAATAAATCAAAACCTGAGACAAAAACAGAAAAAATGCGCTTCCTAAAACCTTGCCCCACAAAGCTCGATCGCCCGACTGGAACAACCGCCTGATATCTTTCCACACTGATGGATACAGAAATGTTGCCAATACTGGCATCAAAGCCATCACCACGATCAGCCGCATCAACAAAATCAACAAAGAATTTCCAAAACCCCGAGTCACCACTCCCTCAAGTTCAAACAAGCCAAAAATCATCCGAGGATTTCTGCTTTTAATTAAAATTCTTAAACAAACATTAAACAGCGACAATACCACCGCCGAAGACAAAGCCAGAATCAAACCAGTCTGTACTTGAGAAGCTGCTTTCGCGGCTGCTGAGGGCGCTGCTGAGGGCCGCGGCAGGGCTGGCCGCGGTGCATCAGCAGGTGTTCGCTCCATAACTTGGGGGCGGATAGAATTAGTTGATGCTTCGATATAGGAATCTTGAGCATCGAAAGGATTGTCAAGATATGCTTCTTCTTCTGCGAGTTCTTCCCTGATGCGGTTGACGAGATTTTGTAACAGCTCTTCCCCTTGGAGTTCGAGGGTTTTCATGTTATTGAGCCGCATAGAGAGTTCGCTTTCGTAGCTGCTCAAATCTTGTTCCAGCATCTGGAAACTGCGATCGATCCGATCGTCCAACGCCGCCAATAACTCCGAAGCCCGTTCCTCATAGTTGCTCGGGGGCATGGGGAGCGGGAATTCGCCGCTGGGAATCGGGCTGCTGAGAGAATGTCCCGAGTTAGCGCTGAGTTCGTTGAACCGCTGCACCAACAAATCCTGCAAATTGTGAGCCAAAACTTGAGCCAACTGCTTCAGCCACAATTGCTGCTGCTGAATGTATCGCCCAGACAGAGATTCTATTTGCTGGGACTGCAATTTTCGATATTGCTCCCGGAGGCCTTCAATATCGTCAATCAGGTGATTTTTTTCACTTTGCAGCCGAGTAATGTCCTGATTTAACTGGCCTTTGACATTTTCATGCAAAGCATCCAGTTCCTGCATCACTGAGTGGAGGACTTCTTCTGCTGATTCTGCATCCCCTGCGTCGCCTTTTGGCGAGTATTTGTTCCGGTACGCCATTAGCCTATAACCTCTAATTTAAACTGCACGAGAGAGTGTTCTTAAGTATTTTGGCTGCATCAGGTCGCAATTTCTAGTAAGTCAATCTAAAAGATTGCGGGCACTGTTTAATCAATAGTAGTCGCTCAGCTAGAAATGTGAGAAAATTACGCGCGGCGAAGCTATCGGGCTCTTAATCGCCCCAAGAACACTTTGTCCAATTAGAAATCATACTACAGCTTGACCTCTGCACCGATTGCCCCGGTAATTCTCGCATCCAACTCACCCGCACCGCTAGCAGGCTCGCCCGTTCCCCGACAACTCAAGTGGAGGGTAGGGCCGAGACTCATCACCCCTAAAAGCATAATTTGAGCATTAAATGGCCAGAAACCGGGTTTCTGGGCCCAAGTCTCTGCCATACTCTTGCACCCGGATTTATGATATTAAAAGTTCCGATCTTTTGCTCGCCAAAGTTTTAATCTTGCGATCGCACCCTCAAACACCAACCTGTGTCATCAAGAAACTAACACATCCCATCCCCCGAGAGCAACAGATATGGTTTCCGAAAATTATGACAATTCCTTTACAAGCGATCGCCCAAACCTGAATATTTCTGACCAAGCCGAAGTGTTTGTCTTTCCGGCATCATTTGCGCAGCAGCGCCTGTGGTTTCTCGACCAATACGCACCCGAAAACCCTTTCTACAATGTAGTAACAGCACTGCGCTTAACCGGTTCCCTCAACATCACAGCCTTAGAGCAAACCTTCAACGAAATAGTGCAGCGCCACGAAACTTTGCGAACCACTTTTGCAGCGGTATCGGGTCAGCCCATGCAGGTGATTTCCCCCGATTCCCAGATTAATTTACAAATATTAGAACTGCAACATTTACCACCAGAACAGCGGCAAATAGAAGCAAAGAAACTCACCACCGCCGCATCTCTTCACCCTTTCAACTTATCCACCGGGCCGCTGATGCGAGTCACCATTTTGCGGGTGACAGATAGCGATCATGTTCTGTTGCTAAATATGCACCACATCGCCTCCGATGATTGGTCGATCGGCGTGCTAATCCGCGAAATTCAAGTTATTTATACAGCTTTAATAAATCAACAACCATCTCCCCTGCCAGAATTATCGCTGCAATATGCCGACTTTGCCGAATGGCAGCGCGCATGGCTCCAAGGAGAAGTATTAGAAACTCAGCTAGCTTATTGGCGGCTGCAATTGCGTGGCATTTCGGTGTTACATTTGCCAACAGATCGCCCTGCACCAGCTCGCCAAAATTATCGCGGAAAAACTCAATATTTAGAACTGCCGAAAAAGCTGAAGGACGCACTGGTAGCGCTGTCGCAGCGAGAGGGAGCGACTTTATTTATGACATTGCTCGCAGCATTTCAAACTTTGCTTTACCGCTACTCGCAGCAAACAGATATTGTAGTCGGTTCGCCGATCGCCAATCGCAACCGTAGCGAAATAGAAGCATTAATCGGTTTTTTTGTCAATACTTTAGTGCTGCGGACAGACTGCTCGGGAAACCCGACATTTCGAGATTTTTTGGGCCGGGTGCGAGAAGTCACCTTGGGGGCTTACGCTCATCAAGATTTGCCGTTTGAGAAACTCGTCGAGGAATTGCACCCAGAGCGATCGCTCAACCGACACCCGCTATTTCAGGTAGTATTCGGTTTGCAAAATGCACCTGTGGACGAGCTAGAATTGCCAGAATTAAAGTTGAGTTCTTTTCATTTAGAAACTCAAACAACGCGCTTTGATTTAGAGCTACATTTGTGGGAAGCTGCGGATAAGTTTCGCAGCAGGTATGGCGAACAGTGGGAACATTCGGAAGGACTCAGAGGCGTAGCTGTTTACAATCCAGATTTATTTGATGAAATTACGATCGCCCGAATGCTGAGTCATTTTAAAATGCTGCTGGAAAGCATTGTCGCGAATCCCGAACAAAGCATTGCTAACTTACCTTTATTGAGCGAGGATGAAGTGAATCAATTATTACTAGAATGGAACGATACTCGCACAGATTATCCTCAAAATAAGTGCATTCATCAGTTATTTGAGGAGCGGGTAGAACAGCATTCGGAGGATGTCGCCGTAACTTGCGACAGCCAGCAATTGACTTACAAAGAGCTCAACAGCAAAGCTAACCAACTGGCGCGCTATTTACAAAAACAAGGCGTGGGGGCGGAGGTTTTGGTGGGGCTTTGCGCCGATCGCTCGATCGACCTAATTGTCGGGATGCTGGGTATACTGAAGGCTGGAGGCGCTTATTTACCGTTAGATGCGAGCTATCCGCGCGATCGGCTAAACTTGATGTTGGAAGATGCCCGAATCAAAGTCTTGCTAATTCAGGATAAATTGAGCGAGAATTTCCCAGACTTCTCGGATTCGGTGATTAAGTGCGATCGCGACTGCGAACAAATCGCCCGAGAAAACACCGAAAATCTCACCAACACAGTCACAGCAGATAACCTAGCTTACATTATTTACACATCAGGCTCCACCGGAAAACCGAAGGGAGTTGCTGTCACTCACAAAGCAGTAAATCGGCTGGTACTCAACACCAACTACATCAAAATAGCACCTACCGACAAAATTGCCCAAGCATCAAATGCTTCATTCGATGCAGCCACCTTCGAGATTTGGGGAGCCTTGCTCAACGGCGCTCAACTTGCCATAATTAGCACAAATATTATCCTTTCGCCTCACGATTTAGCATTGGAACTCCGCCAACAAAGCATCACAATCTTATTTTTAACTACAGCATTGTTCCAACAAATTGCCCGAGTTTTACCTGAAGCTTTTAAGTCTCTGCGCTGGTTGCTATTTGGTGGCGAGGTTGTCGATATTAGAGCCGTGAAAAAAGTTTTAAAACAGTTGCAAACTACTAAATTAATTCACGTTTACGGCCCTACCGAAAACACCACATTT
>JAYUGZ010000966.1:0-2814 GCA_043767465.1 Cyanobacteriota bacterium | reverse complement strand
GAAGCACTCAAAGTCCCCCTTGCTTTCGGGGGATTTAGGGGGATCGAGACTCGGCTATAAACGAGAGATACAAAGGTTTTTAGGTGATTGTTGACACGATGAAAGACAACAGGTGCTGCATAATTCCTGGCTAAGGAATGGGAAAATTTACCGAAATAATCAATTTTGTGAAATAACTAGGAACTCGGTCTAAATTAAATTGAGATTGGATTGAATCGCGGTGAAGTTGTTGAAAATAAAAACTAATTACATCAAAATCAATACTATGACATTACAAGGTACAAGCACCGTTGAAAACAATTTGCAAAAAGTCTTTGAAGAACTGGAAGCAGCCAGAAGAATGCAGGATGATTGGATAAATCACGGGGTAGATTTTGTTGATTTGTATGTGGAAGATGCGGGTGGAGATTGGTTGGAAAAGTGGGGGAAATGCGAAGAAGAATTAGAGCAGATAATTAAAAAGGTAGATGTTGAAGCAGTCAAAGCGGCGATCGACCTTTCGGACTTCGGGCAAACCCAACTGCTGGAAATTGCCTTGACTCGTCCTTCCTACCACTCTCCATCGGGGCAAGAAGTGAAGCACCAACGCCTGTCACTCCTAGGCGGAGCGATTTTCGGTGCTGTTGTTACCGATTACCTGTACCGCGAATATCCCCACCTGGATGCGGAGGAAATCTCAACCTTAAAAACAGGTTTAGCAGAACAGAAGAAACTTGCAGAATTCGCACAAAATTTCAAATTGAACGAACTCTGTGGGCGCAGTGAACTCGGGAAAGAAACAGACAAAATCGAGTATAAGAGATTTTTGTCTGAGAGTTTTGAGGCTTTGTTTGGCGCGATTTACTTGGAGTTCGATCGCGATTTTTTCCGTGCGGGAAATTGGCTGATTCAGCAGTTGATTGAAACAACTGTCAGCGAACAGATAGAGCTAACTCAGCAGCCACAAATTGCGCCGGTAAACGAGGAAAAACGGCGGGAAGTTCTGGGGGCGGATCTGATGGATGCGATCGCGATCGACTATCTGTACAACCGTTTTCCCGAAAGCAACAGCAGCCAGCTAACTCGTTGGAAAAATCTGTTAGGGGCTAAAGAGATTTTCCCGAAAGACTTTAAAACAAAATTAGGCAGTCATTACCTAGAATTGGACAGCAATTTCTCGCGTACCCGCGACTGGCTGGTGGATAACTTCATCAAAACCGCTGTTGACGAACTGGAAGACGAAACAGGCGATCGACTAAAATAAAATCAACTCCTAAAAAAAATGGGGAAACAGCAATGGTTACACAACTGCAATCTCCCGAAAAATCAAAGATCATCTACCCCGACGATAACGGCGAACCGATGTCAAACAATACGGATCAGTTTCGATTAATCGTTTGGATTAAAGAAAATTTAGAATTGCTGTTTGCAGACGATCCGAATGTTTTTGTAGCAGGTGACTTGCTTTGGTATCCAGTGGAAGGGAAGAATAAACTTTGTCAAGCCCCAGATGTGATGGCAATTTTTGGCATCCCCAAAGGATATCGAGGTTCCTATCAACAGTGGAACGAAGATAATATTGCGCCGCAAGTCGCCTTTGAAATTTGGTCGCCGGGAAATCGTCTGACTCCGATGATGCAAAAATTTCAATTTTACGAACGCTATGGTGTGGAAGAATACTATTTGTACGATCCAGAAAAATTGGAACTGATAGGATGGTTGCGGGTTGAGGGAAAATTAGAACAGATCGAACAAATGGACGGCTGGGTAAGTCCGAGACTGGGAGTGCGGTTTCAATTATCAGAAACTGGACTCGAAATGTTCGGGCCTTCTGGAGAACCGTTTGTGAGTTTTGTGGAACTCGATCGACTCCGACAGCAAGCCGAGGCGCGGGCCGAACAAGAACGGCTGCGGGCCGAACAGGCAGAAATGCTGCTGGAACAAGAACGATCGCGATCGCAAGCTTTAGAATCAAGACTCCGAGAAATGGGAATAGATCCCAATCAATTGTAAGCACAACTGCAAAATTGAACTATTGTGGAACTGCATCTTGCCTGTTGCTGAGTTTTCCAGGACGGGCTCTCCTGCCCATCCCACAATAAAATAGAATTATGGGTTTATCAGTGGGGTAGCTTTCTTTAATTTAAAATCTCAAATCTAAAATTGATTAATCCCCTATCCCCTAACCGAATTCTATGCAGTTGCAGCGCCAATTTAGCGGACAACTGATTGCGATCGACACTAACACGGCGATCGCCAGTGGCGGTGAAGGTCGCATCTACCCGATCGCCCAAGACTCGTCCCTTGTAGCAAAAATCTACCACAAACCGACAGACGAAGACGGCGACAAACTCACAGTCATGTTCAGTATGCCGCCCGATGCGCCGATCGCAGAACCGGGACACGCCTCAATAGCTTGGCCGCTCGATTTGCTGCATACTGTCGGCGGGCGCGAAAAAATCGTCGGGTTTGTGATGCCGCGCGTCAAGAAAGCCTTGCCGGTACACACTTTTTATACACCCAAAACCAGGCGCGAACAAAAACCGCTATTTAACTATCTTTACCTCCATCGCACCGCCAGAAATCTCGCCTCGGCGGTAAACGCCCTCCACGTCAGGGGTTACGTCATCGGCGATGTCAACGAGTCGAACATTCTGGTGACGGATACCGCGTTGGTAACGCTGGTAGATACCGATTCGTTTCAAGTGCGAGATCCTTATACGGGTTACGTTTATCGGTGTCCCGTGGGGAAACCGGAGTTTACGCCGCCGGAATTGCAGGGCCAGACTTTCCGCGATATCGATCGAGCTCCAGAGCACGATTTGTTCGGTTTAG
>JAYUGZ010000965.1:0-6966 GCA_043767465.1 Cyanobacteriota bacterium | reverse complement strand
CAGTTGTGCTGCCGTTCTTCCATCAACAATATCTCCACAGCCGGGCCGTTGGGTTTGTGCCCGTAGAGCCTCGCTGGCAACACGCGGGTGTTGTTCATTACCAGCAAGTCTCCGGGTTCGAGCAAATCCGGCAAATCCCGGAAAATCCGGTGTTGCTGGCTGCTGGGAGAATCTACCACCAGCAAGCGAGAACTGTCCCTCGGCACTACGGGATTTTGGGCAATGCGCTCGGGCGGAAGTTCGTAGTCGTAGCCGTCCAAAGACCAGTCAATCTCTGTCATCGGGTGAATTCCTGTGCGATCGATCTGTCAACTGGGTAACAAATTGGGTAAAAACCCCCATCCAAAGTCGGGTGCTTTTCCCCTTGTGCGGGCGGGCAAGTGCCTGCGAATATAGAGGTGTAGCATCAGCTTTGCTCGAAGGATAGTTATGGAATACCTCTACTACATCGCCAATACTAGCCTCACTCTGAGAGTCGTGGATTACCTACGCACGGCTAGTCATCTTCCTTTGCAATTTATCACTGTTATTCACCAAATAGACGGCTGGGTCGTAAAGGTGAAAATGAGCCAATATTTAACTCCAGAAATGCACGGGGATTTTCGGGCTTTTATGAACGAACTCGGGATTCCTTACGATCCTGAAATTCGGTTGCAAATGGCACTTTGGAGCTTGGAAACCGGACAGTCGCCGCTCAGCGTGATGCGTCGCTACCAGGTGGCAGTGGTTTGTCACGGAAGTCCTGACCGTAAGGAAATTGAAGCGTTTCGACAGCAATTTGTCAAGGGTCTGGGATATTGCCCGGAAACTTTGGCCTAAACTGCTACGCAGATAAATTAACTTTTATAGCCCTTCTCAAGAGCGGTGGGTAATGGGTAATGGGTAAATTAATAATTGAAAATTACCAACTGGCATTACTTTTTGATTGTACCATCTAATTTTTAATTACAGATTTCTAATTACTAAAAGCCGAGCGAATGTATTCTTGCAGGGTGAGGCGGTAGTTTCCTGCAAGGGCAGATTGAGAGTTTGTTGCAGTTAGTGGTGGTAATATTTGCTTAGTGTTTTGTCGTGAAAGTTCGCACCTGACTAAGGCGACATCAAAGCGGCAAGAATTATTTGCTAAATCTGAACGAGTGCTTAAAAATATTTCGGCGGTTTGCCAAAGTTTGGCTTGTTTTGTGGCACTAACAGCCAGCATTCCACCAGCATCCCAATTTCCCCGGCGGCGAGTTTTTACCTCGACAAATGCTAATGTGGGGAATTGGTGATTGGGAATGCCTCGGTTTTTTTCGCTGTCTTCATCTTTTCCGAGGGCGATGATGTCAATCTCTCCCCAGCGACAATACCACTGCCGGTGCAGGATTTCCCAACCTTGCTGCTGCAACCACTCGGCGACTAAGTTTTCTCCCAATGTGCCCAGCGCCCGAGAGTTTGGGGATTGGGAGGCATTGGAGTCGGTAGGCGCGCGCTTTCTGGTAGAATTCAATTCTGAACTGTCACGGCTGCCCATTAGCTTTAACTTGTATGACTTCTGGAATTCGCAAAAATATTTATACTTTCTTGCTCAGCTTTGTTATTTTAGCAGTAATTGCCGTTGGGGCGATCGCGATTAATCCCGCACCTGCCTTCGCCTTGGATCACGACAAAGAAATCCTAGTTGGCGCTGATTTTACTGGACAAGTTCTAACTGACGACAGTTTCAATAAAGCCAATCTTCGCAACAGCAATTTTACCAACGCAGATGTGCGGGGCGTCAGCTTTTTTGCCGCCAATCTGGAAGAGGCAAATTTAGAAGGCGCTAATTTCACGGGTGCGACTTTGGATTTGGCTCGCATGATGAGAGCAAATTTAACGAATGCTATCCTTGAGGGTGCTTTTGCTTATAATACCAGACTGGAAGGAGCAATCATTGACGGTGCTGATTTTACTGAGGCACTGCTGCGAGACGATATGCTGGTAAAACTTTGTAAAGTTGCAAAAGGTACTAATCCGGTGACTGGTAGAGATACTCGCGAAACTCTGTTTTGCGATTACTAAAAGGTTGGTTTTAGAAAGGACTCTTTGTCCTCACTACGAACCTGGAAGGACTCTTTGTCCTCACTACGAACCTGGTTTGTAGTGAGGACTTTAGTTTTTTTATCCCGGTTTGTAATGAGGACAAAGAGTCCTCAAGCCCAAGGTACGGAGGTTAAATCGTAAAAATTAACTTGACGCAGCCGCTCTAATTCCTCTATCCATTCTTGTTCGGCGCAGAGTTGTTGGTAATATTCTATAGCAGCATCGGTTTTCTTCCACATATCGAGTGCAATTCTACGCCGCTTGATGCTGATGATTTGCTCGATACAGGCAATGGCCGATCTAATTACTAGAGGCGCGCGATAAACGTTTCTTTCGGAAAACTCGTTTAAATGAAATAAATGGGATATTTGATTGAGTTGAGTAGGATATTCAATGAAGCTATCTTGCAATTTCAATATTAACTCAGAAGGCGCTGCTTGTAAATAAATTTTGTGCAATATTTCTGCATTCAAAATTAAGTGCCACAAAAATCTGTGGTGAGAAAGGCTAAACTGCACGTCTCTAGCTTCTATGGCTTCTCTGACTTCTTGGCGGTATTCGGGACAGTGCAAGTAAATCTGCAATAATTGCGCTTCTGCTTCTTCTAACAAACTGCGGGCTGCTACTGAAAAGCCTGTTTTTGAACTTTTGCTTTCGCTGCTGGTACGCTGTTTTTTATATTGTTTGTTCGGCTTTAGTTTGTTTCTAATTAACAGAGGCATTGTCAAAGCTTCGTCTTGACTCAGCCGTTGTCCCCAATCGCCGACTACTTGATTGAGCAAGTTTTCTGTTAACATTTTTGTGAGTCTAAAATCTCCTTTGCTGAGGATTTCGGCGCACTTTTGCAAATAATGTGCTAGCTGATTATCGTCAGTGATGTTGGTTAATAATTTAATTATTTTTTTGGTAATTTGCTGGGAAGTATCTGCTTGTTTCAAATCTTGATTTACGAGCATTTGTTGCAGTTGCCAGTCTAGCCACAAGGGAGCATTTTTGAGCAATTCTCGATACTGTTCTGGGGAGTATGTTTTGAGGTATTCGTCGGCATCTTTGCCGTCGGGAATGTTGAGCACTCGCAGTTGTACTTCTCCTTGATAGGCGAGTTGTTCTATTTCTCCGATAGCGCGCTCTGCTGCTTTGGTGCCTGCTTTGTCGGCGTCGAAGTTGAGGATAATTTGTTTGGAGTCAGTATACCGCAATAACTGCCGCACTTGGTTTAAACTCAGGGCTGTGCCGAGGGAAGCGACGACGTTGGAGATGCCCGCTGCTTGAAGTGCGATCGCGTCAAAGTACCCCTCTACGACGATCGCGCGATCGGCTTTACTAATCGCTGTTTTGGCTGTATCTAGACCATATAAAGTCTTACCTTTATCGAATAGTTCTGTTTCGGGAGAATTGAGATATTTAGGTTGTTCGTCGCCGAGGGCTCTGCCGCCGAAACCGATGACTCTGCCTTGGGTATCGCGAATGGGAATCATGATGCGGTTGCGGAAGCGATCGTAATAGCCGCTGCCTCCTGATTTGCGTGGTACAATTAGTCCTGCTTGTTCTACTAATTGCGCGGGATAGTTTTTTTGTTCTACTAAATAACTATACAGTGCTTCCCAACCTTGGGGTGCATAACCTAGTTGAAATTGTTGGATTGTTTCTTCGCTAAGTTGGCGTTCTGATTTAAGATATGCTAAGGGTTCTTCTCCTTGAGATTGCCGTAAAGCGTGTTCGTAAAATTTGGCGGTTAATGCTGAGATTTCATAGAGTTGTTCCCGCAAAGAAATTTGGCGCTGCAATTCTTGTCGCTGTTCTGGTTCGACTGTTTTGATGGGAACTTGATAATTTTTAGCTAGTTCTAATACTACTTCGCTGAAAGACCGTTTCTCTAATTCCATGAGGAATTTAAAGGCGTTTCCGCCGGCACCGCAGCCGAAACAATAGTACATTTGTTTGGCTTGATTGACGGTGAAGCTGGGAGATTTTTCGTCGTGGAATGGGCATAATCCGACGAATTCTTTGCCGCGTTTTTTTAAGATGACTCTACCAGAAATAACGTCTACTATGTCGGCTCTTTGTTTGACTTCTTCGATGGTTTCTGGGTGTATTCTGGGTACTTGCATAGGGCTATTTTACGATATTAAAATTATGTTTATTTTGAGCGATCGCACAATTTGACTTTTCCTGGACGTAGAAACTGTTTTTTTTACAAAAATACTTCTAGTTAGTCAGGATATTCGGTTTGAAAACCCGGTTTGTTTGGGTTCGATGCGATCGTGAAGTGTCAGTCAAGCAAGATACTCGCTTTATTGTAAGATATTGAGACTAACTGTAAGGAGCATGGGCAATAATGCGAATTTTAATGATGGGCGGCACTCGGTTTATCGGGGTTTATCTTACTAAGATTTTAGCAGCACAAGGGCATGAGGTGGTATTGTTTAACCGGGGCAACAAGCCTGTACCTGTTTCGGGTGTGAAACAGATTTTGGGCGATCGTACAAATGTTGCACAATTGCAGGAACAGTTATCAGCGGTTGAGTTTGACGCCGTTTTTGACAATAACGGTCGGGAACTGAGCGATACAAAGCCTTTAGCTGAGATATTTAAGGGACGGGTGCAGCACTTTGTTTATATGAGTTCTGCGGGGGTTTATTTGAAATCCGACCAAATGCCTCATATCGAAGGAGACGCTACTGATCCGAAAAGCCGACATTTGGGTAAGTGCGACACGGAAAATTATTTAGCCGAGTCCGGTTTGCCTTGGACTTCGATCCGCCCGACTTACATTTATGGGCCTCAAAATTATAACGATTTGGAGGCTTGGTTTTTCGATCGCATTGCGCGCGATCGCCCGATTCCGATTCCTGGTAACGGGATGCACTTCACGCAGTTGGGGCACTGTCAGGATTTGGCGATGGCGATGGCGGCGGTTTTGGGTAACCCCAGGGCGATCGGGCAAATTTATAACGTTTCGGGCGATCGATTTGTCACTTTTGACGGTTTAGCCCGCGCCTGCATTCAAGCGGCAGGCAAATCACCTGATGCTATTAAGATTGTACACTACGATCCGAAACAATTTGACTTCGGCAAAAAGAAAGCTTTCCCGATGAGATTGCAGCACTTTTTCGCCTCAGTTGATAAAGCTGTTACCGAGCTTAACTGGAAACCGGAGTTTGACTTAGTTTCGGGATTGAAAGATTCATTTCAGAATGATTATGTAGTTTCAGGGCGGGACAAAGCTGAGATAGATTTTTCCGTTGACGATCAGATTTTGAAAGCCGTTTAAAGTAAAATTAGGTTGAGGCACTTGCGACTTCAGAAACCCGGTTTCTTTGTAGATTTATCGTTATTGTTCGCAAAATTCGTAGAAACCGGGTTTCTAGCCCATGTTAAATCAAAGTAAAGTGCACAGTCCGCACTCTACGCATCTGGAGGGAGAAAAATAACATGAGATTCATCAATCCCAAAATCTATTTTGCATTCACAAAAATATTTTGCTCATCCGACAATACAGATATCTTAATTAATTTTTTGAATGCTTTACTATATGAAGGAAAAACAATAATTGAAAGCCTAGAAATCATCGATTCCAATGTGACTTACCCAATAATTGGATCGAAAAATAGCTATTTAGATGTTCAAGCCACACTTAACAACAACACATCTGTAATTATTAAAATACAAGTTTTACACGTGCGGACATCTGCTAAGCTAGTTTTGTCGGATACAGCAAAAACTTATGGAACGCAATTCATGATTCAGGAATTGTACAAGGGATTGCAGCCTGTCATTTTTTTGGCAATAGCAGATTTTAAAATGTTTAAGAATCATCAAAATATAACTTCGCGCTTTGCTTTAAAAGAAACAACTCACTTGTTTGATTATCCCTATACTCAGATGGAGTTAGTTTTTGTAGAGTTGCCAAAATTCAAGAAGGAATTAGACCAATTAGAAAATATTACTGATAAGTGGATTTACTTTATCAAAAATAGCGGGATTTTACGTGAAATTCCAGCAATATTGGGCGAAGTACCACAAATTAATAGAGCTTTTGAAATAGCCAAGGATGTTAATCTAACTCGCGAAGAATTTGACATATTGCAGAAACAAGAGTTTTTCGCGCACGATCAGCAAAGCTATGAGCAAACCTTATTTGAGCAAGGCAGACAAGAAGGTCTAAAATTAGGAATAAAAGAACGAAAAATAGAGTTAATTATGCGTTTATTGAATCGCCGTTTTGCTCAAGTAAATCCCGATATTCTAGCCCGAATTAGTGAATTGTCGATCGACAAATTAGAGAATTTAGCAGAAGCCCTGTTAGATTTCTCAAACGCGGCAGATTTGACAGCTTGGTTGCAGGCTAATTCTCAATAAACTGACTGCTATTTCTTGAACTGCAACTGTTACTGCAAACATGATGCGCCGACAATTATACCACTTGTCGGCAGAATCTACTGGTATTTTTATAGACTTTCTGCTGTAAAGCCGATCGCAAATTAGTTAAACTGAATCAGATACAAAACCTCTCCCCAACCCCTGTTTGACTCCAAAAGGGGAGAAAAACTCGGAAATATCAGGTAAACTTCATGCTTGGAATCACACTCGGCACCCGCTACAGCATTATCCGTCACTTGGGAGGCGGCGGATTTGCTCAAACTTATCTAGCTGAAGATAAGCAGCTACCAGGTAATCACCTGTGCGTCGTCAAGCAGCTTAAACCTCAAGCAACCGATCCCGAAACGTTACAGATAGCCAGACGTTTGTTTGATACGGAAGCACAAGTTTTATATAAGTTGGGAAATCACGATCGCATTCCGGCCCCCGCCAAAGCGGTGGAAGGCGCCACCAGTTATGCCACGCTCAAAGCCGCTGGCGCCAACCTGTTTGCCTACGGGAATTTCTTGACGATACTGGTCA
>JAYUGZ010000964.1:0-17947 GCA_043767465.1 Cyanobacteriota bacterium | reverse complement strand
GGGAAAAATCTTGCTTCTTGCTTGTTGATTTTTCTGTGAATATCCATCCGTTAAATCCGTTAAATCCCGCACATTGCTCGTTGCCGAACTTGCTTCTTTGTGCTAAAAGCGTAAAAGCTTTAACTAGATTTTCAATATCTGATTCTGTATTTCCCAAGCTGATAATAAATGTTAGATGTTGAGGCATGGGAAGTTCTGCCGTGACTCCGAGTTCCGAGTGCATAATTTCATCGGCTGCAAATCCTGTAATTCCTAAATCGGATACTTTTACTGTTAGCCTAGTTCTGTCTAATGCTGCAAAACCGGGTGTATTTAATGGTTCTAAAACTGATAAACCGGGAATTTGACTAATGTGCGATCGCGCTTTTGCTGCTAAGTGTAAAGTTTGCATCATTAACTCCTTCCCGTGGAGGGCGATTTGTTGGCGGGCGGCGTCTAATGATGCTAATAATAAGTAGCTGGGACTGGTGGATTGTACTAGCTGTAATGCTCGATCGAGTTTTTGGATATTTATACGATCGCCCTTGACGTGCAACATCGATGCTTGTGTCATGGCACCGAGGGTTTTGTGGATTGATTGTACTGTTAAATCTGCCCCGGCTGATAGTGCTGGTGCTGGCAAGTTTGGGTGGAAGTTAAAGTGCGCGCCGTGGGCTTCGTCTACTAATAAGGGTATGTTGTATTGATGGGTAATTTGGGCGATCGCCCGCAAATCTCCGCAAACGCCGTGATAGGTTGGGTAGACGACCATTACTGCTTTCGCGTCGGGATGTTGTTTTAGGGCTGCTGCTGCGGCTTCTGGGGTGATGCTGTTGGCAATATCCCAAGTGCGATCGTACTCGGGACTGACAAAAATCGGGATTGCACCGGATAAGATTAAGCCTGAAATCGCTGAGGAGTGGATATTTCGAGGCAAGATAATTTTATCGCCCGGGCCGCAAGTCGCGACAATGGCGGCGATAATTCCGCAAGTCGAACCGTTGGCTAAAAAGCGAGTTGAGTCTGCTTCAAAGGCTTGGGCTGCTAACTCTTGAGCTTCGGCAATTACACCTTCTGGGTTGAAGAGATTGTCTAACTCGGGCAATTCCGGCAAATCTGAGCGAAATACGGCGGCACCGAACAAGTCAACTAACTGTTGAGAGATGCCTTGTCCGCGTTTGTGTCCGGGGGCGTAGAATGGGGCATGATGGTGATTTGTGCGATCGCGCAGGGCATCTAATAGGGGGGTTTGTTGTTGAGAGTTGGGTACTGACACGCTTAATCTCAATTGCTGTATTTGATATCTAGTTTAATACCGAGGGCATAATTTTCTGCGGGCATAACAGTAAATTGTAGCTATTTAGATAGATGTGTCAGCCTCAATTTTTAGTTTACACTTATAAGCTTGTCGCCTAAATATTTAATTGATATGTCAACCGCTGATCAAGGCAGATTGACGCAGGTAAACGCAGATGCTATTCAATATTTTTACGATTGATGCAATCTTGTTTGCTGTAATCAAATAATACCACGAGTCAGTTATTTTTGTGATCAAAAATAGCTAAAAGTGGCGACAAAATCTTTTTGAAACATCTCTTAAGCTGAGCAAAACACTAACATGATTTTTCCTAACCCTAGTCCGCTTCCAGGCCCGCAAATTCCCGGTACCGAACCGGGGCTGCCGGAGATTCCCGCATCGCCACCGGTGCCTGGGCTCGTACCGGAACCGGTACCTGCGCCAATTCCGCAGCCAATTCCCGAACCGGTGCCGGAAACTGTTCCTTCTCCGATTCCTCAAACAGTGCCGGGCCCTATTCCTCAGACAATCCCTGAACCAATCTAAGTTAGGTTTGAGTCCACAGGGAAGTTTAACAGAATTTGTGAGGTCGATCGCCCAAACCGAGTTTCTGGCCCAGGACCCAATTTTTGGATAAATAAGGGATAGGGACAAATTGTGGGCGATCGCTTTTTTGTGTAACAACTTGTGAACCGTTGAGCCATCCACCTCAAGTTAGATATTTATGCGAGCACAGGCGTGAAAATTGCCGAGGTCTGTGCGATATATTGCTGATACTTATGATATTTTGAAACAGTGATATGTTTCTAAATAGCTATGCTTACTGCCGGAATTGTCGGACTGCCTAATGTGGGCAAATCTACTCTGTTTAATGCTTTGGTGGCTAATGCCAAGGCGACTGCTGCTAATTTTCCTTTTTGTACGATCGAGCCAAATACGGGTATCGTGGCAGTACCCGACGAACGGTTGAAGGTGCTGAGCGATATTTGCAATTCTGCCCAAACTGTGCCGACGCGGATGGAGTTTGTCGATATTGCGGGTTTGGTGAAGGGTGCGAGTCAGGGGGAAGGGCTGGGAAATCAGTTTTTGTCTCACATTCGGGCCGTAGATGCGATCGTCCACGTTGTCCGCTGTTTTGACAATGATGATATCATTCACGTTTCGGGTTCTGTCGATCCCCAGCGAGATATAGAAATTATCAATCTGGAACTAATTTTAGCAGATTTAGCTCAAATTGAACGCAGGCTCGATCGCACTCGCAAACAAGCCCGCAACAACAAGGAAGCTCAAGCAGAAGTGGACGTGCTCGAAAAGTTAGTCCTGGTTTTGAATGCGGAAAAACCCGTGCGCCAGTGCAGTTTAACCGAGGAAGAAGCTGAATTAGTTAAAGGCTTAGAATTGCTGACAAACAAGCCGATTATCTATGCAGCTAATGTGTCTGAGGAAGATTTGGGAACGGGAAATAGCTATGTCGAACAAGTCCGAGAAATAGCAGCTCAAGAAAATGCTAAGGTTGTCATAGTTTCGGCGCAAGTCGAGTCAGAGTTGGTGGAGTTACCAGAAGAAGAACGGGCGGATTTCTTAGAATCTTTGGGGGTGACTGAAGGTGGCTTAAAATCTTTGATTCGAGCTACTTACGACTTATTGGGTTTGCGGACTTATTTCACTAGCGGGCCGCAGGAAACTCGCGCTTGGACGATTATCGCCGGAATGTTAGCACCGCAAGCTGCGGGGGTGATTCACTCTGATTTTGAACGGGGTTTCATCCGGGCCGAAACTGTGGCTTATGAAGATTTGGTGGCTACGGGCGCCATGAATGCGGCTAAGGAAAAAGGCTTAGTTCGCAGTGAAGGAAAACAGTATGTTGTACAAGAAGGGGATGTGTTGTTGTTCCGATTTAACGTTTAGTCTTTTAAGGAGATAAGCAAATGGATATTGTTTCACTGGCAATTGCTTGGTTGGTAACATCTGTGAGCTTTTTTATTATTTCCAAGTTGCCCATCGGCGTGGATATTGACACTTTTGGAAAAGCCATGGTTTCGGCTGCGGTGTTCGGATTGCTGAATGCTTTAGTGCGGCCGATTTTTATGTTGTTTACTTTTCCAGCTTTGTTGCTAACTTTTGGTTTGTTTATGATTGTTATCAACGCTGCTATCTTCGGATTGGCGGCTTGGCTAGTGGATGGATTTCGCTTGCGCTGGGGAATTTGGAGCGCTTTGCTGGGTGCTATAACCCTCGGTTTTATTAACTCTTTGCTCTATCAAGTGTTGAGTACGCTGCCTAGAGTAAGGTAGAGAAAGGTAACGCGGACAAAAATAAAGGGGGCGGGTTTATCTATTTTGTGAATTGTGGCAAAGTATTTGGGGTAAAACCCGCCTCTACTGCACATATTTTGAGTAAAAATTGCTTCTAATGTATTTGCTTGTTGGGATTTGGAGCGATTTAGTTATCAGTCTTGGCAATAGTCGAGAAAGCTTTCTGGAACTAGGCGCAATTCTCCCGAGCGAAATCGGTCAACAGGCATCCAAAGTGCGGTACATTTCAAGTTACCGTCTACAAAATCTAAACTTGCCAATTCATAGAATTTAGAGTCAACAAAATCGCACTGGTAGAGTTGTATTAATTCGTGTCCGGCTTGGCCATTAAAAATAAAGAAGTTTTCCAAACAAGCCAAATATTTGATATTTGTTAACTCGGCTTGAATTTCTTCTTGAAATTCTCTTTGCAAAGCGTCGCGACTGTGTTCTCCAAATTCTACGCCCCCGCCGAGAGCTCGGTACAAGGTGTATTGTTTTACCGGATCTTTGAATTGGGAAACGAAAATGCGATCCTCTTCGTTGGCGCAGCCCCCGTAGGGGCGGGCAACGCTTACGCGCGATCGAATTAATCCTAAAACAATTACACGAATTTTAGGTGATTTTTGCATAATTATAGCATTTTACCAAAATCCTGGCACAGTATTTGTAGGGTGCGTCGAAGAAAGAACAATCTCTAAATTTAATCGAAAATCTCATAGGGACGCACCTTACACATTCGGTATACGAAACAACCCGGACGTTCACTCTCGCACTGTTTGTCAGGTGGGGATCTATGAGATTGTCCCTCTTTCTTGAGGATTGTCGGTGGCGATGCACCCTACGTGGTTTCATCTTCTTTGCATCAAAGATTTATACCCTTTCTCCTGACGGTGAGGTATATCTGGTAATGGGTAATGGGTAATTGGTAATTGGTAATTGGCTAATCTTGCTTATTGTTGGATTCTTCCATCTAACTAATAACCAATAACCAATAACCAATAACCAATAACCAATAACTAATGACTAATTATCAGCAAAAGCCTCTCGACTGCGGCTATTTTCAACAGGCCAGTCGATATTTTCCCCGCCAATAATCAGTTCTTCAACTGTTACAAATTCTTTGCTGAGTTGCTGGAAAACATTAATTAAAACATCGAGGCCGATAGCGTCGCTAGTTCCCAAATCAAACCAGCAGCGAGCCCAAACTCCTTCGTACTCCATTTCTCCCATATTGTGCATCAAAGCCATCATGCTTTGGTCGGCTAGATTAACATCGTAATCCATGTCACTGATGTCTAAGCCTTCATCTTGAACTTGCAAATTTTCCGCATTGAATCCTCCGAGTTTTCCCAAAAAAAACCAAGAGTCAAACACTTCTTCGACATACTGTTTTTCGCCGTTTGAAGGCACGTTGCTGAACTTGAGCCAAATCCAGAGGTCAAAGGGGTTAAACTCGCGAAACTGTACTTGCATGGTTTTTTGGTGTTTCTATAATTGTGGTAAAGCCGTAGGCCCCCAGATTCCATCTGCATCTCTAATTTTATCGCGCATCGGGTCGCAGTCGCGAGATTTGCTGTCGAGACGGTTGCGGGTTTTGCACTGCTGAAAGAAGATTTCGGCTACTAAACTGCGCGGTAGTTGGTCGGGTTTTGCTAAGGCGGCGTCAAAGTTTTTTTGGGCTTCTTCAAGTAAGGTTTTGTTGCTGTCTTTCCCCCGGGCTTGGGAAAACAGGATTTGTGCTTTTAGATAGAGGATTTCGGGATTGTTGGGCGTTTCTGCTAGGGATTTGTTGGCAAATTCTAGGGCGCGATCGTACTTTTTTAAGTCTCGATAGCCTACGGCTATTCCCCGATAAGCTAAGTAGCGGGGTGAGGCTTTTTCTTCTAGTCGTTGAATTGCTTCGCTGGGGTTGGAAAAGGGCAGGTTTGAGGCTAGCATTAAGTCCATGTAGCCTTTAAGTAGGTTGAGTTCGGGGTCATTAGGCGCTATTTTTTCTGCTGCATCTAAATATTGAAATACTACTCGCAGTTTGTTGAGTGCTTGGGGTGCACCTTTGGCTGTTCCTTCTTTGGCTATGCCATTTGCTCCTTCTAGAAAGTGACCGACTGCTGTATAAATGTTGCCGCGCAAGGGGTTGGTTTTTGTCAATTTTTCGCCGACTTCGCGGGTTTTTTGCGCGTAGGAATTCATCGAGTTGAAGTCTTGCTCGATGTAGGATAATGATGCTGCCATTGCATAGGCTAGCGGTTCGTTTGGTTCGGCTGATAGTGCTTGTTGAACTTGGGCTTTTGCTTGTTTGTAGTTTCCTTGCTGAAACATTGTTTTGAAGGCGGTTTCGGTGTTGGGCCCGATCGCCTGCGGGTGAAGAGTGCGAAAGGGATCGCCCGCTACTGCTGAGTTAATGCAGATGCCCAGGGCGATCGCACTTGCTGAAAGGGCGATCGCCCGCACTGTCTGTTTAGAACTTAACATTTGCTTGAAGGGCGATCCTAAAGGGTTTTTCGTCATTGTCAATTCTCACTCGTGCAATATACTGTAAACTAGAAACTTATCAGTTATATTCTCAGACTAAGAAAGCCGCCACCCAAAAAAAAGTGAAATTTGCTTGATTTTTTATGGCTATTGCGGTATATTTTAATAATCGCAGTGTGAGTTGTCATATTACACTCAGACAGATTTCCATTATTAGAATATACCATAAAAAAGATTACAAATCAAACGCCAAAGCTCGAAAAAAAGGGATTTTTTGTAAAGACTTACGTAAAATTCATGTAAAATCATGATGGGCGCTCGCCACGAGCCAAAAACACCTTAACTATTAATAGCACAAATCGGTTATTAAATCCGTTAAATAATCCGTTGCCGAACTTCCTTCTCCCCAATTACCAATTGCATTAATGCTTTATCTAAAAAACTTAGTCTATCATCCTACAGCCTGTCCGAATGCTATTCTGAAAAATATCAACTTAGAACTGCCGTCGCAGCAAATGGGGCTGATTGTGGGCCGCAGCGGTTCAGGCAAAAGTACGCTCTTAGAAATATTAGCAGGTTTAGCAGAAAAAACTAGCGGCGACATCCGCTGGCGCGACCAAGAATTAACACCGGAACACTTGCAACAGTTGGGAGGTTTAGTGTTCCAGTTTCCAGAAAGGCATTTTTGCGGAGGCACAATTTTAGAAGAATTGCGGTTGGGACATCCCGAATTGGGACAAGAACAAATTAACTCAGCCATGACAGAAGTGGGACTCGGACATTTGCCGCTGAAGGCTTCCCCGCACGCTTTGAGCGGTGGCCAACAGCGCCGGGTAGCGCTGGCGGTGCAGTTAATTCGGCAGCCGCATTTGCTGCTTTTGGACGAACCGACGGCGGGTTTGGATTGGTCGATGCGCCGCCAGTTGGTAAGCTTGTTGGGTAAGTTAAAAAATCACTGGACTTTGTTGATTGTCACTCACGATGCTAGCGATTTGTTGAGTGTTGCTGATAAATTTTGGACTTTAGATCATGGGGATTTGCAGGAGGTCGATCGAGCTAAGTTAGAAGCGAAGGAAACGAGTTGTGTGAGTCAGTAGTCAGTTGGCAGTTGGCAGTTGGCAGTTGGCAGTTGGCAGTAGTCAGTAGTCAGTAGTGCTGTCCCCGCTCGCGAACATTAGTCATTAGTCCTTTCGATAGTTATTAGAAGATGAACCAGACAGAAATTATTATGTTGCCCCAGATGAATGAGTTGTGGCAAAAAACGCTGAATTGGCAGCCGGATGAGTCGCAGCAGCAACAATTTCAGCGGCTTTACGAGTTAATTGTTGAGGGTAATCGTTCCTTGAATTTAACTCGAATTACTGAGCCAGTCGAGTTTTGGGAAAAACATTTGTGGGATTCTCTGCGGGGCATTGCGAGACTGCTGCCAGGTAATCAGAATTCGGCGCAAAATAGCGAATTGCCCGCCGAGTCGGTGTTGAAGGCGATCGATATCGGGACTGGTGGGGGTTTTCCGGGTCTGCCGATCGCGATCGCCTTGCCCCATTTATCAGTCACTCTCCTGGATTCTACTCGCAAGAAAATCACTTTCTTGGATACGGTTTTGCCATCTTTAGGGATAGAAAATGCGGTGACTTTGCTGGGTAGAGCCGATGAAATTGCCCGACAGTTGCCGCACAAACAAGCTTACGATTTAGCACTTCTCAGAGCAGTTGGAGCCGCTTCTCTGTGCGCTAAATGCGCCCTGCCACTGCTGAAAAATAACGGTTTGGCTGTACTTTACCGGGGAAATTGGACGGTAGAGGAAGAAACAGAGTTGCAAAGTGCGATCGAGCGTTTAGGAGGCACAGTTGAGTCAGTCGAATCATTTACAACGCCGACGAGTCAGGGCGCGCGACACTGCATTTACTTGCGAAAAGTTGTACCGCAGTTAGAGCGCCCTGCTCGCTAGCTATCAGCCGTTTTTAGTTGACTGAAATACAGATATGCGGTAGGGAAACTGCACTGCCGTGTCCTGTATTTCATCAGATATGCGGTAGGGAAACTGCACTGCCGTGTCCTGTATTTCATCAGATTGAAAACTGCCTATTTTTTTTTAGTGAGCTTTCCAGTTGATTTTTGAGAACTAAATTTATCACTACCAACCTAATGATAATTATTTAACCGGACTCGATATAAAGAGATATTTTTTGTACTTTACATGACAAAGTTTGTAGCTGCGATGAAGTGAAGACAGCGCAACTACAAACAATGTTAAACTAACCGATCGCCTTTTCGTAGCGTTTGTTAATTTCCGGCCAATTAACCACATTCCACCAAGCTTTCAAGTAATCAGCGCGCAAGTTTTGGTACTTGAGATAATAAGCGTGTTCCCAAACATCATTGCCCATAATTGGATAGTTACCATCACTGAAAGGACTGTCTTGATTGGCAGTAGTTGCAATCTCAAGTTTGCCAGCTTTATTGCGCACGAGCCAAACCCAACCGCTGCCAAAACGCTTAGTACCCCCGTCGTTAAATTTGGCTTTAAAATCCTCAACACTGCCGAAACTTTGCTTGATTGCTGTGGCAATTGCCCCTGTGGGTTCGCCACCGCCTTTGGGACTCATGATTTCCCAAAACATACTGTGATTGAGGTGTCCGCCGCCATTATTGCGCACTGTTGTGCGAATATCTTCCGGTACTTTGCTCAAATCTCGCAGCATATTTTCAACACTGACATTTTTGAGAGCCGGGTATTTACTCACAGCATCGTTGAGGTTTTTAACGTAGGCGGCGTGGTGCTTGTCGTGGTGAAATTGCATTGTCCGCGCATCGATGTGCGGCTCTAAAGCATTGTATTCGTAAGGCAGAGGTGGCAGTGTAAAAGGCCCGGGGGTTTGAGCTATCTTTGTTGCTTCAGCAGTTGGACTTGCTTGTGCTACATTATTTCCTGACGCTTGGCAAGCACCTGCGGTAATAGCTCCGACGCTGGCCGTTAGCAAATACAAGAAATCTCGGCGTTTGAGTGTCATAAAATATTCCTAACTACATTATTAACTGTTTTATCTCAGATTAAAGCAAAATGGAAGCGAGTTGAGAAAAAAGTTTTATCGCCCGAATGGATGAGACGGATGGGTGATGTTCGCGAGCATAGCTCAAGTTTAGGCTAATCAGGTGCGTGTAAATAGGTGTCACGTGCTCCGGCTCGCAAACCCGGTTTCTTTGTCGAAACTGGGTTTTTTGTATTATTCTTGGGACAAGGGCTGCTGGGCTTCACGGCTTTTTTGGCGCGAAACCAGTGGCTGGCGTTACCTGAGAAGTTGTAGCGCATCTTGCAATAGTCGTGAGTCTCGCCAGCATTCGCCAAATTCCACAGCCACAAAATCACTCGAATGTTAACACTTCTGGGAGTATTTTCGATAGTTGACAACCGACGTGCCAAGTCTTAAACCAATCTTCGGCTCATCGATCGATTGCTGCCTTTTCCAACCTTGCTACTAATATCGGCAGCAAAATTTCATCGCCTCTATATAACAATACTACAGCTTTCAGATGCTCGTTAAAATCTTCAGATTTAGCTGCTCCCAAACTCAAAGTTTGTACTTACGCTTGTGACAAATAAAACAAATCGTTAAACATCATCAGACTCAGCAAATAGCACCCATCTACCAATTTTTGCTACGAATACTGTTACCTGACGAAAGGAAAATTGGCATTAAATCCCTTCAGGTGCGCAGGGCGCACCTGACAAATGTGAGTTAGATCGCACGTTTTGTTAGTGTTTCTTAGGATTTTTGGGAAAGGGAATTCCTAAACTTTCGTGGAAAACAAGCTGAGTTTTATAAGTCAAGCGGCGGTTGACTTGTTTGATGATTTTTTCCAAAAGGGCATCGCCGGTTTTTTCAATGAGAGGTTGAGACATCGATCGAATAAACTTAGGAAAGCAAACCCCCACCGCTAAATCCAGCTTCCACGTCGCACTGGTAATCGCAGGCGGTAGCTGGGCGCGTTGCGACGCAGGCCAATCGGCGGCAAACTCGTCAGACGGTATCTCCACTAGCTTCATTGCCGATCGAAAATCCACTTCATATCCGGGCGAGGTATAATTCGGAACCGGGATTGTCTTAATCAAATAGCAGCCTTCAGCGTCAGGCGGTAGCAACTCTAAACCAATTCTCGCTTCAACTCGGTAGCCGAAGGCCCCAAAACGCCCGATTAACAGATCGTAGCCGTTTTCGCCGATCGAAGAAGCCTTCATCGGCGAAGCGCACTGACAAAACCAACTCTTGTGATTGTTCAAATGCTCAGCCACCGTAGCAGCATCGGCGTACATCTCCATGCTGTCTTCAAAATGCGTGTGAAACCAAATCGGCTCCACTTCATCTGCTGCATTAGCACTTCCACTTTCGGGCTGTCTTAAATTCGCATCTCGGTAGCAATTTTCGTCAGAAGCTTCAACAGTGTGATATTCAGCGGAATCCTGCCTCATCATATGCTCTCCTGTAATACACGCCAATCAGTCGGGTTGGGGATGTGATCGGGGAGTTTCCTCCCTACAATTGAGAAATAGATAGCCACAAAACTTACCCTAGAACAGCATAACTCGACTTATGAAAGCATTTGTAGCAGGAGCCACAGGTCAGACTGGCCGCCGAATTGTCGCAGAATTGGTCAAGCGGGGCATTCCCGTGCGCGCCCTAGTCCGAAATCTAGAGACAGCTAGGCAAATTTTACCACCGGAGGCAGAGTTAGTGACTGGGGATGTATTAAATGCGACTTCTCTGGGGGATGCGATCGGCGACAGTACGGTGTTGCTGTGCGCGACGGGGGCGGCCCCCGGTTTTGACCCGACTGCGCCTTACAAGGTGGATTTGGAGGGTACTAAAAATTTGGTGGAGGCAGCTAAGGCTAAGGGAATTGAGCATTTTGTGCTGGTGACTTCTCTGTGCGTTTCTCAGTTTTTTCACCCGCTGAATTTGTTTTGGCTGATTCTGGTTTGGAAGAAGCAGGCGGAGGAGTATTTGCAAAAAAGCGGTTTGACTTATACCATTGTCCGTCCGGGCGGTCTCAAAAATGAGGATAATTCAGATGCGATCGTCATGAGGAGTGCAGATACACTGTTTGAAAGCAGCATTCCCCGCACTAAGGTAGCCCAAGTCTGCGTGGAGGCGCTGTTTCAGCCGGCTTCTCGCAACAAGGTTGTGGAAATTGTGGCGAAGCCGGAGGCTCCGCAAAAGAGTTTTGAGGAGTTGTTTGCCGGTGTGATTTGATTGAATTAGGGCTGGCGCACAGGTGTCCAGAAACCGGGTTTTATTACGAAAATACGGGTTGCAGCCAGCAGTTTAGGTGAAAAACTCGGTTTCTTTAGCCCCTGGTAGCTAACAAAGAAACCGTTTTTTTAACCGATAAAATCGCATCAATCGGGTTTTTCCAAAGTCCAAAATCTTTTTGATGAATATCGGACTTGAAAAAACCCGGTTTTTGTCTAAATTATGAATTATTTGAAGTTGAGCGCTGGTTCTTTACAAAGGTTAACAGCATCCAACTCTGTGGATTTGCCGTCGGAGTATTCGGCTCTGACATCAAAAATACAGCCCGCATCCACGCCTTCGTAGTCACCTTGATTCCACTCAAAATCTGCTTTTTCCCGATCGGCAATGGGCTCACCTAGCTCGTTTTTTCCCCAAGTATCCCTACTAGGTGCAGACATATAAACGGCTGTCATCGTCTTGCCGCTGTTGTTAATCACGGCAACTCTGACTGTGCGAGCGAAAACGCCTTGTGCTGTCAACGCTAACAGTGGCAGCGACAGCCCCGCAGCGATCATTACTTTGCTAAACAACTTGTTAACCATTGAGCCATCTACCTCAAGTTAGATATTTATTCAAGCTTAGCTGTAGAAGTCTAAAGCCACAAGTCTCTTGGTAGGGTGCCTCAGGTGCAAAACTGTTCGAGTTGAGTCAAACATTTGGGCTGATGCACCCTACAATCGGTAGCTTGGTAGGTGCCTCAGGTACAAAACTGTTTGAGTTGAGTCAAAAATTTGGGCTGATGCACTCTAGATATCTAGATTTATCTCTAATTTTTCGATCGCAAAATCTGGCAAAATCTTAAGAGTTTGACAATCCGCCATTGAAATTTCCCTCTCCCAGCATGAAAAATCTCAAGTGGCCAGCTTGGTTCCCCTATCCGATTTCGTGGTTAAGGGCATTTGCTCTCGCTCAGAGTTTTAGCTTTGTCCTTCGCAGGGGCATTCCTGTTGTCACCGACGATATCGGCTTTCTGACTCTACTGCTGGCAGCTTGGCTGATTCAGTTACCTTTGTTCTTTGTGGCTCACTTTTTAGCGGTCAAAATCTTAAATCCCTTACTGACTATGCTACCGGGCCGCAACGCGAAAGCCCGTAAGTTCAAGCGGCGGCATACTGGAGTGCGATCGCACTTTCGAGAAGGATTGAATGCTGTTGTAGTGATTTTTTTGGCATTTAATCTAGCGCTGTTGGTGCAACTGGCGATTTTTTATTGGCCCGCGCGATCGATCGATCCGGCGCAAATGCTCGCAGGCATCTCTACTTTAACAAATGTGGCGATCGCCGGTGAATTCGATTTCTGGCTGATCAAATTGGCGGGGGCTTTATCGAGTTTAACCCTGTTAGCCGCGCCGCTATACCAACACGATTTTCGGGTGCGCCGGATGCGGGCGACTCGAAAATTAGCCGAAATCGCCGAAATGGAAATGACTGCATTTGAAACTGAAAAATTCCGCCGTCAGAAAAGAGGTTTGCTGAGGCGATCGGAAATTCAAATCCTGGGATTTTTACTTGCAATCGGCGCTGTAATTAGCGGCGCTGTTTTTTTGGTTGCCAATTTGCGGGGAAATCAGCAGTTTTCGCCTGCGGCGAGTCAGGTTAGTAAATCGCCGCCGCTGGCTATGAAAACTGGCGATCCTTATATTCGAGCTTTGATGCGCACTATTTCTGCTAGCGAGTCGAATGTTTCTCGGCCTTATCACGTTGTTTACGGCGGCAAATATGTATTAGATTTGAGCCGTCATCCTGACTGGTGCGTGAAGATTGTTAACGGCCCAAATCGGGGTAAATGCACTACGGCGGCGGGCAGGTATCAATTTTTGACTACGACTTGGAAAGATAAGGCGAAGCGCTATCACCCGCGGCCTGGTAATTTTGTATGGTGGCAAGATTACAGTTTTGAACCGGAAGATCAGGATGCTGTGGTTTATGCTTGGTTGAGCGATCGCAAGTTTTGGAAAGCTGATATTCCTGAGATGTTGCGGCAGGAAAAATTAACTGAGGTTTTGCGGATGCTTTCGGGAACTTGGACGAGTTTGGGATATGGAATTGAGAACAATTCTATGAGTTCTAGTTTGCCAAAAGTTTACCAGAAGATGCTGCGGGAAGAATTGGCAAATGCTGGTTCTTAGGGATTTCTATCAAATCCCTAAGAACGACAACAATACAATTGGTTTGATCGTTCGGGCTTTAGTCCGCAGATGAGTACGGTCGTAGTCACTACAAACTTACGCGGTAGTCTCCGTCAGGCAAGCTTTGCAGAGTCGGTCTCATTTGAGCTAGAACTGTTGCTGCACAGAGAGTTAGCATCATTTATCTGAATTCCTCCTGTAAAATCAGCGATCGCGGTGGCTGGTGTTTTGGCCGCTGCGGGCGATCGGCTTAAACCACCGCGCCCTGTGACAAATTCATAATAGTTCTTATCCAGTTTAACTTGATCCCTGAGTGTCATAAATAATTATTTCCTGGTTTCATGTCTATTACCGAATATGAGTAATAATAGAAATATCGAGCAAGCCCCGATAAATTTTACGGCCCATATCTAGTGATTAATTGAGGATACTGCTATGTTTGACCTGACGAGAAAAACTAAAAATTTAGGGCTGGTTGAAACCGGAAATTGTGAACGCGGAGGCTCTGCATCCAGAAGTATCCGCGCTGTGCGATCGCGAGTTTACAAAGATGAGGCTTTGGTGTCGGCCACGCTGGCGGGACTTCCGGCTCTTTTGGCATCCTTGGAAAGCTTTTGCCAAGAGTAGAGTTTGACAATTTATGTGGTGAAAAATCGGGAATTGACTCAGCTATAGCGGTTCTCAATCGTGGTGAGGATAGCCCTAGGCCCTAGGCCCTATGCCGTTCGCGTACCTGATATGAGAGCTTGAAAGGCTATAATTATTGCCAGACGCCGGAAAAGATATTCTTGACGGCGATCGCAATTCGACTTAAGTCTTCTTTCAGCAGCGGCGGCCAAGAAACTCCTCTGCGAAGTCCGGCTTCAAATTGCAGCAAACTTTCTACTGAGAGTAAATGCAGTGCGGAGATTAATTGTCGATCGAGCATTGGAGATTCTTGCAGCCCTTCAAACAATATTTTTAAAGCTAATAAAATCGATGTCACCTGTCCGGGTACGGGCGGCTGACCTTGTTTGAGGCGCATCAGGAATGCGTCGGGATTTTTCTTAGTTTCGAGGGCGGTTCCTTGGTCGATCAGAAAACTGCGGGCTGTCTTGTAATCCATGGGACGTGCGATCGATACTCTTGCAATTAATTAGCTAGCATTGTATCATCTTTTGTGGCGCTCAAATTGGTAATATAGCAGAAGGAAAAAGAAAAAGCAACTCGGAAGGTGCGCCCATAAGCACCCTACAGCTACTCTTGGTAGTTATGGGTAAATTTTACAGAACGGAAAAATAAGACAATGGCAAGACAGCAGGAAAATAGCCGAAAATCAAAGATTTATCGCTACTTGTGGCTGTTTTTTTTGTGTGTGAGCTTCCTGTTAGTTCCGACCATCAACAAAATATTTGCCGAGACGCCATTTCCCCCGCCTGCTGCTATTGAGAATAATGCTAGTTTTGGAGCTAGGATTCAAAGAACAATGGGTTTACTTGCCGCCAGCACTCCCACAGAACGCCGCCAAGTCCGTATCCTATTTTACGGTCAATCCATCACTCAGCAAGATTGGTGGCAAGATGTAGCGCAGGATTTGAAACAGCGATTTCCCAATGCAGATTTGATTGTGGAAAATCGGGCAATCGGAGGATTTGCCGCCCCGATTTTAATCCGTCCCAGCGAACATGATTTATATCCTTTTTATCCCGACTTGCTAATTTTTCACGTCTACGGAGGTGGTGAAGATTACGAAGCCATAATTGCCAATGTTCGCCGCCGCACAGCTAGCGAAATACTCTTGCATTCTGACCATATCGACTGGATGCCGACGGGCAGCAACGACGATCCAAATTCAGTCAAAAGATATGAATGGCACAACACTCATTCTACTAAATGGTTGCCTGAGTTGGCAGATAAATACGGCTGCGAAATCGCAGAAATTCGCGCACCTTGGATGCGATATTTGCAAGATAATCGCTTGCAGCCACAGCAGCTATTGAGCGACTCGATTCACCTCAACAATTGGGGAAATTTTCTACTGGCGGCTCTCGTCAAGCCGCACCTGCGATACAACCCAAATTCTCCTCAAGCAGCGCAGGATTTAGTCAAAACCTATAGGGTTGGTAGCGATGTGAAGTGGCAAGATGGTAAGTTGGTTTTGGAGTTTGAAGGAAATCGGATAGATGCGATCGCCGATAAAACTTTCAACGGCGAGGCAATTTCTGCTAAAATTGCGATCGACGGCAAAAAACCCTCAGAATTTCCCGAACTTTACAGTATAACCAGACCTAGCGTTGGTTTTGGTGTCGGTTGGCCCGCAATCATCCAAATATCAAATCAAAAACCGCTCATCGTCGAAGATTGGAAAGCCGTAATTACCGAGATAAACAGCGACGCCAGCAAGTTTAAATTTGACGTTGTAGGTTCTAAAACAGGTTACGACGGCAGCGGTACAAACGACCAAATGTTTGTTTCAAACTCGGGCCGCGTCGTGATTGAACCGAGAAACTGGTGGCTGCAAAATGCCTATGAATACTCGAAAAAGCCTACTCCGAAAGGGTTTGAGATTTTCTGGCAGGTTAAGCCGATGTTTGTTGATTCCTACATTCCGCCACAGATTGCAGATTCAAGCCTGGAGTATCCGACAACATTGGCTCAGAATTTAAGCAACTCCAAACACATCCTCGAAATCATCCCCGAAGCAAACGGGATAATTCCAATTCAGGCAATTCGCGTCTATCGCCCTCCTTATATTCCTTCGCCATAAATAAGCACTCTTCGTCCTGAATACGAACTTAATTTATGTAGTTATTTCTTAGTCCGCGTCGGCGGACGCAAGTTTGTGTAGACGCGGTTTCAACCGCCGAGTCTTATCGAAGATTTATTAATTTCTCGTAATCCCCAACTCGTGAAACATCAACAACGATAAAAAGAAATCCGCCACAAAGATAAACACCCAAGAAGTAACCACCGCCGCCGTTGCAGCTTGGCCTACCCCTTTCCCTCCGCCCGCCGTCGTCAACCCCCAACCACAACCGACAAGCGCAATTATCAACCCAAAAATTACACTCTTAATCGCCACAGTTACTAAATCCCAAGGCCCCAAAAAAGTCCGCACCGATTCCAAAAATACCGACGGTTCCAACTCGTAAAAATAAACCGCCACAAATAGCCCTCCCAAAATCCCCACCGCTACCGAAAAAATTGTTAAAATCGGCAGCATTACGCAGCAAGCTATCACCCTCGGTACTACTAAATAATCAACCGGATTTGTTCTCAACATATACAGGGCGTCTATTTGTTCCGTCACCTGCATTTCTCCTATCTCCGCCGCAAAAGCCGAACCTACTTGTCCCGCCACCACGCCCCCCGTTAAAACAGGTGCTAATTCGCGGCAAAATGCCACAGCAAAAGCACCTCCCACCGCCCCAACCGCCCCAAACCGAATCAATTCTCTGGCGGATTGAACGGTAAAAATCATGCCCGCAAAAAATGCTATTAGCAGCACGGAGCGCAAAGAATCCAGGCCTACTGTTACTAAATGTTCCATGATTTTGCGGCGGTCAATTTTGCCTTGGAGTACGCGCAGCAAAACTTGGCCGCCCAGGAACAGGGTGACTAAAAATCGCTGAAACCACCTGTTATTGAAGGTTTCATCTAAATGTCGATCGCGCTTTTGGTGTTTTTTAACCAATTACTGACAGCTCGCGATTAATTGCAAACAGAGCGAAGCATTGTTACATAGATATCTTCGCCAATTCTACAGCAATTATTGCACGATTTGTCAACATATATTTTTAGTGTGAATGCTCTGCCGTTGGTGGGTTAGGCGCGTTTAAGATTTATTTATTGGTGATTTAAGTTAATCGCCGCGCCCCACCCACACAATTTGACTAATTACTCTGCCAGCAACAAATCGATAATTTTATCCAACTGTTCGTTATGCTTTTCGGCTTGCTCATTGCCAATTCTCACCAGATCCGATATCTTCCCTTCCGAGGCATCATCAATCGGCAGCCGTTGTTCGTGGCTCAAATCTGGAGTAATCCTCAAATATTGATCGGGTTTTTCAATCGCATCAAAAATTTGCAGCATTTGATAATTTACCGTTTCAGCAACTCCTGTCATCATGATATTAATCAAAGGCTCAACCCACTCAACTTGACCCCAATTTTTCACTTCTTCGTAGGGGAATTTTTTCTGAGCTTGTCCCGTCCCCAGCGATAAAATTACCATGTCTTTTGCTGTGGGGCCTCTGTCGGGACGAGCGTCGGGAATTCTCAATTTATTTCTCACTTCCGCATAGGCACAAAGTGCGGGATTGTTTGCGAAGACTCCGCCGTCAATTAAAGCGTAGGATTCCTTTGTCAAAGAGTAGATTTGGGGAATTTCAAAGTAAGAGGGAGCGGCAGATGTAGCTCGGGCGATATCTCTGATAAAATAGTCGGCTGCTGGATATTTTTTAGCATCTATTTGATCGAAAAAGTGAGCTTTTCTCCTT
>JAYUGZ010000963.1:0-2828 GCA_043767465.1 Cyanobacteriota bacterium | reverse complement strand
CAGTTTCGCCAAGAACAGTCTCGCCAAGATACGTGTAGATTTTTGTCGGGAAGCTACATATTCAACTTGTATCTTAACACAGTTCGTTTTGACAAGGGCCTGTGACATTACTCCGCCCTAAAAGGGCAAAGCTTCTAAACCTCACGGTTTAGATTTTCTGGTTGTTTCCTTGCGGTTTTTCACCCACTATCTGGATATGTAGTTACCCACGTATCCCCGACGCACGGAAGTGCAGCGGACAGTTTCCTTTCCCGACCATCCATCGGTACAAATACAAGGAGAGTTTATATCGTTTGCCGGAACCGGCTATAGGCCTGACTTTTACTCTCAAAATATCCGTTGTTTGCTCTCGGTATATACATTCTACCACAAAGCCGTCCTACAAGGACGGGGTTTTAAACCCATTAATTTGATAAGCAGGACTGAAGAGTCAAGACTGACTTCAAAGAATTAATCATCTTTAAAATGTCCCGCTATGTGCTGTCGATCGGCAGTGGGAGGTTTGCCGTCTCGATTGTTTCCACATAGTAGCAGATACCAGGGCGGCCGTTGGCTAGTTTTTGACCAGGCTGAGTTTGCGACAAACTGCAATTACTGATTTTTCGCTGCTACAACCTAATTTCTGCTTTCGGGCTGGTTTACCGCACCTGTTTCAGCTTCGACGCTGGCGAAAGCTGTGAGGGTAGGGTCTGAGCTAGATAAACTTATTATAACTCTAGTGACGGCAAAGGTGGTCAAAAATTGTTGGATACTGTTGATCGCAACCCCCGCGACTGTCTATAGAACATTCTGGCTCGCCCAACGCAGGCGTGCCAGGAAGCTCCCAACCCATTGTCCTAAATCTCAAATCTCAAATCTAAAATCTAAAATTGTATGACTTGGACAAGGCGACACATTCTCACTCTAGCTGACTTTACCTCGGACGAATACGACACGGTGCTGCAAACTGCGGCCAGTTTTCGGGAAGTGCTCGGGCGCCGCACCAAGAAAGTGCCCGCCTTACAGGGTCAAGTGGTCGCGAATTTGTTTTTTGAACCTTCTACCCGGACTCGCAACAGTTTTGAGTTGGCGGCAAAGCGGCTGTCGGCGGATACACTGAATTTTACACCGGGAAGTTCTTCTCTGACCAAGGGGGAGACTATTTTGGATACGGCTAAGACTTATCTGGCGATGGGAACGGATTTGATGGTAATCCGGCACGAACAAGCTGGAGTTCCGAGCACGATTGCTTCGGAAATGGATAGATTGGGTTCGAGAGTCAGCGTTCTGAATGCTGGAGACGGTCAGCACGAACACCCGTCGCAAGGTTTGCTAGACTTATTTACTATTTGTTCTCTGTTGGACGCCGAACGTCCGCGGCTGGAACTTTTGGCGGGCAAAAAAATTGCTGTGGTGGGAGATATTTTGCATTCGCGGGTGGCTAGGTCGAATATTTGGAGTTTGACGGCTTCTGGGGCCGAGGTTCATTTGGCGGGGCCGCCGACTTTGCTGCCGCTGTTGTTTGCTGAGTGCGGCGAGGGTAGGGAAGGTAAGTTATTTTTGCACTGGCAGCTTGAACCTGCTTTGGCTGATGCTGATTTTGTGATGACTTTGCGGCTGCAAAAGGAACGGATGAGCCAGCATTTGCTGCCGAGTTTACGAGAGTATCATGCTTTGTATGGGGTGACGCGCGATCGGCTGAAACTCTGCAAGCCGGATGTGAAGGTGTTGCACCCTGGCCCGGTTAACCGCGGCGTGGAAATTAGCTCGGATTTGATGGACGACCCCCAATTTAGCCTGATTTCTCAGCAAGTTACCAGCGGCGTAGCGGTGCGGATGGCCTTACTCTATCTGATCGGTGGCGGTAAAGTTTAGATTGTGAGTTGTTAGTGATTAATTTCGGATCTTCGATTATTTTCAGTATCCGGCGCCTCATTAAAATAATCGTTACCAAGCCGTGCTTGGTAACGATTAAAACTCTTTCTAGAAATGTAAATTTTTCTAGTTAAGAATTACTCGATCCAAGCAGTGGATACCCAGCCGCCGTCTGCAAGTTCTGCCCAGCCGTGTTTGTAACGACCGCTCAATTTCACATTGTCTCCATCGTATAACTTGCCGATGACATGAGAACAGCTACTGGCCCGGTGGCGGATATTCAGGCGACCGCCATTAGTGGCAACTTCGCCGTAGCTGTGATGGCGGTGACCGCCGCCGCAGCGCTGGTAGTGGCAACTTGCCTGCGCTTCGCCACTGACACTCAGAACAGACAGGGCTACTGCCAGACCTGCAACGCCCATCACTGCCGATTTAGGAATTTTCAATTCCAGTTGGAGCTCGGATTCTGGAGATTCATAAGCAACAAAAGAGTGGCTCAATGCTAGTGCTTCCATAGTTTCCTCGTGATTGTTGTTAACATTTGTTGGTGCAGGCTCAGGTCAAGACATCGATTAACAGCCGAAACCATTAACTTATGTGTCAGAAAAGCCACAAGAGGTTGTTACCGTCTTGTTTTTGCCGAGTATTCGGCAATTTGCCGAAATCCTGCACAAGTACATCATGTCATCGAATCAGCTTTCCGGAACAAAAAAAAATAAAGTTTACATCTGCTGCTAAAAATTGGGACTGCCCCCAGTCTTAGGAGCGCAGAATTTAACTTAACTGTGTCATGAAAAAGCGAATGCCACAATCGCTTGGGGTGAGAGATTGCGTGCCGCAAGTTGGGAATGACACTACTTTTTTGGTGTGCTTACTTATTGATTTGCTACAGAGCTAACTATAGCTATTCGATCGCACAAACCGGCTGCTCATCCTTAACCACTGTCGGAATTTGGTTGGGGCGAGTTATGTTT
>JAYUGZ010000962.1:0-2835 GCA_043767465.1 Cyanobacteriota bacterium | reverse complement strand
GTTAAAATGAGCAGCTATTTTTTCAACGTACCAGCCATGTGCATTTAATCTAATTACTTCTGCTCTATCTTTGACTTTTTGTGGTACAGTAGCAGTTCTCAGTTCTAATAGAGTTTTGTCTTGTTGTTGAGTCAGGAATACCCTTAATCTAGCGCCCGTATATTGAGTTACCTCAGTAGATGTATTCTCTTTATTTACTTATTTTAACATAGCTCGGTTTTTTGACCAAGAATTTCAAAGGTGGTACAAGCCCCCGGATTTATCCGTGGAATCAATCCAAAATCTAAAATCTAAAATCCTCAAGCCCCCGCATTTATCCGTGGGGTTAATCTAAAATCTAAAATCTAAAATCTAAAATCGATTGACGCCGACCTACTTATCTAACCCTTGCTCTATCCCTTCGATCATAGTACAAGCCCACTTACCAATAATTACCTGAGCTACCCTTGGTATTAGCTCATAAATCTGCCACAGCATTAGCCCGTTTTCTAGCGTCATTAATTGCTTGTGGTCTGGAGCGATTCCCGACCAATTCTCATTTGACCAGCTAGACAAAATATCTGGAGCAAAACTAGGTTCCAGCAGTAGCTTCTTAAAATCAGCAAAACGAGCTTGTTGCCAGCCCAAGGGCTGTTGGCAATCTTCAATGTTATCAGCAACGCGAAAAATCAAATAGGCGGTAGACATAAAAGCATCTAACAGTTCTTCAAAACAAGGAGTAACTAACGCGAAAGAGCGAGAAACTTTATTCATAAACTCTTCCAGATAGTTTTTTTGCTCGTAGCCAAGATAAAATGTTATCATTTTTACTCCCTTATTTTTGTTTTGAGAAGGCGATCGATACAGCGTTCTATATATTCTAGTTTCTGTGTTATTCCATATAAAAATAGCCCTCTCATTCTCCAGGGCTCAATATATTTGCGGGGAAATTGAGAGCCCACTAAATTCAACACATATAACCCCGATCGCGATCGGGCTTTTCTCTCTAGAAGCCAGGGAGTCTATTGTTCCAAAGGTTAGTATGAGATAGTTGGTGGCTGGGCGGTACTCGACTTGTCCGCTGGCTATATTATTGAGGTATTTGTCGCACAATTTATGGAGTTGGTGCAAAGAACTTTCTAACACAAATCCATAGAGGTTTGTGCCTTTGATGTCGTAGGGTTGCAGAAAACACCGCTCGTTAGCTCGTTCTATGTATTGTGGAGGTTTTGAAAGGTTATTGCCGCCCGATAAAAAGGTTTCACCAAATTTATGTGCTTCTTGTTCTATGCTTTAGCCTCTAGCAGCAAGGTCTTGCAGCAGTTGCTCTGGGGAGCGCGGCCCGTTGGCGAGGCTGTCTGCTAATTTTTGCGGGTTATTGAGCAGTTCCGCGATCGCGCTGCTGGCTCCTAGTGCCGTGCTTTCCCCTGTTTGCAGAAGTTGAGCGGCGCTGTTAACATTCATTGCTTCATAGCCTCATCGTGGAGTTAGTTTGCAAACTTCTTATATTTCAGTCATATCACAAATACCGATCAGTTCGATATGAATTTATGCCAACTTTCTCAATCACAGAGTCTGTAAGTCTGTTATGTACAAAGTTTATGACTTTGTTGTATGAGGACTAGGTGCGGGATGTCAGTGGGAGCGATCGCCAAACGCCAACCGGCCGCTATTCGAGGATTTCTTCAGGGGACGATCCGCCTTTGGGGGTGTGTGACAGTTGTGATGGGGTTAGCGGCACGGACGGCGCGGTAGGCAATTTATCCTCTGCACGGGGAAATTCTACTTTTCCGGTGGCAGCGGTGGCGGCTGGGGAACAAGTAAGTTTTACCAGTGTTGGGTTTCCAAGCTATCAGGAGCGATCGCAAATCCTCAAAAACCGGAATCGTGCGGGTTGCTAGTTTGCCCAGGAGTGTTGTGTTTGCGGAAGTTGATTGTAGGTCGGACTGTACCCTTTGTAATGTAGATATCCACGACTTCCAACGAACAAGCTTCCGCCACCTGCAAACCCTCGTTAAACAACAGTTCGATTTCTGCTTAGTTTATACTCTGCCTGACGAAGAGAAAGTCTGGCATACTTGTTGCATTGCTGCACCGGTCTGAGGATTTCTTAATGCGGTGGTTGGTGAAAGTCTACAAAAAAGGTGGGAGGGCGTAGGGATTCCCTGACAATCATATCCAAAACTCTTGTAAGGTTTGGATATGATTGTTTGTTTTCACTTAGCTACTGAGATTTCGTTGGGGCGCCAACTTTCCGTTTGCTCCAACGACGACCAAAGGCCGCAATACCAAACATCAGCAATCCTGCCAGAGAAGACGGTTCTGGAACTGCAACGCTGGTGACGCTGACATTGGGATCTAGGGCGTCACCTTGAGAGTAAATATAATTAGACGCAACTGGATCTTCAAGCATATTTGCTCGCAAAAATAGGGCGCTCCAACGCGCGATCGTTTCAATCCCAACGGCTCGATCTAGTGTGGCAGTATTGGGATCGGGGTTCGCACCAACAGGGCGATCGACATTGGTGATGCTAAAGTGATTGGCATTATTAACAGCAATCAAAGTTTTGGGCGGTGTTTGAATGTTATCAAAGGTGCGTTGGGCTCGCTCACTCAGGGCTACGCCATCGCTCTCGCCCTGAATCAATGCCACTGCAATGCCATCATTAGAAATGGGGACATATTCATTAGTAATTAGATTTCGCAAGTTGGCTCCAAAAAATGCGCCTGCTAACAGTTCTTTCGGTCGGGTAAATGGCTCTCGACACAGAAACAATTCTGTGAGACATTGGTTGGCGATCGCCGATAAGCCCACCGCGCCACCAAAAGAATGACCCAATAAACCAAGGCGCTGCG
>JAYUGZ010000961.1:0-2838 GCA_043767465.1 Cyanobacteriota bacterium | reverse complement strand
TATCAGTCAGAAAGCAACCACCTCTGGCTATAAAGCTTTAGCCCCCTCAAGTTGGCAAGAAGTCAATGATTTAACTGTTGCTAATCTTTACTGGTATTTTCAAGGCATGGAGTGAAGTTCAAAATATGTATGTTGGGTTGAGTTTCTCGTTACTCAACTCTTCATTTAAAATAAGGTGTTTTGTTAACAATCAAGCTCTCCAGGATGTCTTTAAACATTGTTACGACAATTTGGCGATGATTATCTCTCACAAAAATCTCAAAATTAGGACTCGAATTAATTTCAATTAACCAATATTCTCCATTTGTATCTAAGGCGATATCAAACCCGGCGTAATTAATCTGAATCTCATCAAAAACAGGGCGAACAAAATTTTCAATTCCCGAGATAATCTCTGAGTCGGTAATATGCTTGGCTTTTGCTCCCTCCCAGTGCAGCGGGCTTAAATTCCCCGCAAATTTAGCGTTGGATTTGTCTTTTTCATACAGCAAAACCAGCTTGTGATTGAAAAATACCGCCCGATATTCATGGCGAATATCAATGTACTCTTGAGCTAGGCAAACATAGTCATAATCTTTGCTATTGACATTAAATACAATTTCAATCGCTGCTTGAACTTGCTCTTTCGTTTCACAAAGCAATACATTGTTTCCAGCCGAACCGCGATTTCTTTTCACAATCACAGGTAGCGAAAATGTTTTGCCCACTGCGGCTGCAATTTCTGCACAATCTTTAAAATCTAAATATTTGTGATACTTTTCCTCGCAAAAAGGCGAGAGAAATCCTAGAGTTTGAGGAGTTTTAATCTTGCTTTTCAGCAAGTGATAGGTATATTCTTTGTCTTTAAATATGTGTACGATTTGCTCGTTGTTAAACGGCATACTGAAATTGACAAAGTAATAATCTTCACCCTTCAGGTTGATTCTCACTAAGTTTTGGTTGGGCGCGAGGATTTCATAACTGATATTTAACTTTTGACAAGCTTCAAGAATCAGACTGATATTTGTCTGCATAATTTGCACAGTATATTTGTTTATAACTTGCGCGCCGCTCCAGAAACCGGGTTTCTTCATCTATTTCTCGTCACTAAACGTAAAAATCGTAGAAACCCGGTTTCTAGTCCATGAGCGTAGTCCATGATTTTTTCATTCCTACTGTACCACAGGAGGAAGCAATGAGACTAAAAGGGCGATCGGCTTATTTAGTTTAGGACTCACGCACGGGTGGTCAGAAACCGGGTTTTTTACGAAAATTCTTCGTTTTAACCCACAGATTAGGTAAAAAACCCGGTTTCTTTGGTCTTAACTTTCTTCTGGTAAAACATAAAAATCCACATCAATTGCCGCATTCAATTGATGTACCTTTTCAACAATATATTTATCAAAATGAATCGCTGGGATGCTGCCACTTCTGTAATAAATGACGCAAGAAATCTCGGCTTTACAATGCTTACACAACTCTACCAAAGATAGCCATCCCGGTTGAAGTTGTTCCATCACAGATTTCATGTGAGATTCTAAGTCGTCCGACTTGCTAAGTTGAGAATCTACTCTCCAGCCATTGTACTTTTTGCGGATAGTAGCCTTTGAGTGAATTAAGTCGCCAATTTTCCAAGTTTTACTTGGTTTGATACCAACTTTTTCTGTTACCTCTTCTGGAGATAAGTCAGTTCCAATTAAGGCAAAATAAGCGTAAATTTCTGATTCCATCCTCAGACTCCTGTTTAATGTGATTAGAAATCATTAATGTTGAGATTTGTTGGTTCGCCCGGACTCAAACCGCCTTTAGGTTTGACGTATATGTTTCCATCTCTGTCTTTGTAAAGGTCTTTTTTAGAGGCATTTTCTTCATTTTTGATTTCGTGGATGTCAATTCCTGCTATTTTCAATCTCTCTATCTCCTGCTTGGTAAGCAGCTTGTCTTGTCTCCAGTTTCGCTCTTCTGCACTATTCCCTGATATTATTTCCGCCATTCCTGACACCAAAAAAAGCTGAGGTTTGAGCATTTCTCTCAAACCTCAAATTCACTCAATTTCTACCCAAACAACCGCTGCTGACCGTTTGCTGCCTCTTTCCCGGCATAAATCTCGCGGGTTCCCTTGGGAATGTAAATCCAACCAAACTCTTGCAAGCGGTTGGTCAAATTGGAAATGCTGACTCCCAATTCATCTCTCATTTTGTATAAATGCGACCACTTTGTTAAATCCCGCCCCTGTCTTTTATCTTCCAAAATACATCGAGGCATTAGCAAGCAGCTTGCGAAATATTGTGCTTGCCATTCGATCGACAAAACCTTATTATCCGCACTCGCACCCCGACAAACAAACGCTTCCTCGACATCCTGCGCCGTTTTTTCTGTATTACCGAGGTTGAGTTCCAACTGTTCCACAGTGCCGTCTGCTTCGTCTTGATTGACGTGCAGTACCCAGTGGCCGATTTCGTGGGCGATCGTCGATTCGATAAACCCCGGCGGTTTTTCGAGAATCAATTCGTTGATTTCGATTAACCGCTGCTGGGGTAAAATCCTGGCGGCGATCGCACCCTCGGAGTCCGGCTCAATGTAGTCCCAGACTACGCCCAAATCCAGGAAATCAGCCACCGTCGTCGCTTCAAAAGGCCATTTCGGAGCAAAATTTTGCGTTTTCTGCATCTGCATCAGGATGTCATTTGCCAAACGCTCGATCGATTCTTTGGGATAGAAGCAATACGGTTTAAAAATACTCACTGTGATAGGCCTCTGTTACGCTTCAAAAGATTGTTTGAGCCAATCTGGATTTTCTTGCATCCGCCGGAAAAGAGCCTGCATTTCCTTCGGATTCTGCTTCAGCAGCGCTTCGTA
>JAYUGZ010000960.1:0-2843 GCA_043767465.1 Cyanobacteriota bacterium | reverse complement strand
ACTTCGCGATCGAGATTGACGATGTAGTTAATATCCTTAATAAACAATTCCTTCGCCTTAATCGCATTAAAAATGTAATGCGCCCAAGGGTCAGCCGGATCGTACAAATCCGTAACGCCCAACAAATTCTCAGCTTCACCAAAGCCTTCATCGGTCAACAGCACGTTCCGCGCCTTTTCGTCAACCTCATAATGTTCTTCATTTTCCTTGATCAGGGAAGCCGCAACTTCAGCCGCCCGGATGTACTTCTCGCTGGGACGTTCCACCTGACCGGAAATAATCAGGGGCGTCCGCGCTTCATCAATCAGCACCGAGTCAACTTCGTCAATCACGCAGAAATTAAAAGGACGCTGCACTACATCTTCCATCAAAGTAGCCATGTTGTCCCGCAGATAATCAAAGCCCACCTCGCTGTTGGTTGCGTAGGTAATGTCGCAGTTATAATTTTTCTTGCGTTCCACCTGATCCATGCCCTGCTGGATCAGTCCCACAGTCAATCCCAGGAAGCGGTGCACCTGTCCCATCCATTCCGCATCTCGTCTGGCGAGATAATCGTTGACGGTGATGATGTGCACGCCTTTACCGTTGAGGGCGTTGAGGTATGCCGGCAGCGTCGCTACCAGAGTTTTGCCTTCACCGGTTTTCATTTCGGCAATTTGGCCTTTGTGCAGGATGATGCCGCCGAGGAGTTGGACATCAAAGTGGCGCAGTCCCAAAACCCGCTGTCCCGCTTCGCGCACCACTGCAAAAGCTTCCGGCAAGATTTCATCGAGGATTTCTTTCTCTTCGTTGAGAGATTTAGCTTTCGCCAGACGTTCTTTAAATTCCGCCGTTTTGCCTCTGAGACCGTCGTCTGAGAGGGCGCGGAAGTCTTCTTCCAAGATATTGATATCAGCTACCCAAGGCTGAAATTTTCTCAGTTTGCGCGCGTTGGGATCGCCTAGCAGATTTTTAAACATGGCAGGAGAGGCAGATTTTTAATAATTTAGCTATTAGCTTTCGGGGTTACGGGCTGTAGTGTGAGCCACAACGCTTACCTTTCCCGATTGTAGCAACCATTGGGTCTGCTAAGCGGTCGAAGGCGTCTTTGGGGGCGATCGGGCGATTGGGGATTCCCGGATCAATTTCCCTAACTCGCCACCAAATCCCACAACACATCAATACCTGAACCGACGTATGGTGTATCTTGGTGGCGATCGATCCATTGCACGACAGCAGGCAAAACCTCACTAGATTTCAGGCCCAACTTACCCAAGGCTTCTACTGCATCACGACGCACCCACTCATCCTCATCTTCGAGACGTAGCAGCAAAGCATTGATGACGGATTCTGAAGCATTTCCCAACTTACCCAAGGCTTCTACTGCCTGACCACGCACCCAGTTCTCCTCATAATATTCGAGACTGAGTAGCAAGGCACTGATAACGGCTTCTGAAGAATTTCCTAAGTTGCCCAAGGCTATGGCCGCCTCGACACAAACCAATTTATCACCATCTTGGAGACTTAGCAGCAGGGCACTAATGACAGCTTCTGAAGCATTTCCCAACCCTCCCAAGGCTTTTGCTGCCAGACGGCGCACCGAGTTATCCCCATCTTCGAGTCGTAGCAGGAGGGCATTAATCACGATTTCTGAAGCATTTCCCAACCAGCATAAGGATTGTGCTGTGAATAAACGTACACTCTCATTCGCATCTTCGAGACACAACAACAGGGCATTAATGACGATTTCTGAAGCATTTCCCAGCCTGCCCAAGTCGAATGCTGCCCCGGCACGCACATCCTCATTCCCATCTTTGAGACGTAGCAGTAGAGCATTAATCACGATTTCTGAAGCATTTTTCAAGTTTCCCAAGGCTTGTGCTGCCTGACGGCGCACCGAGTTATCCCCATCTTCGAGTCGTAACAACAGGGCACTGATTATTGATTCAGAAGCATTTCCCAACTTGCCCAACGCTTGTGCTGTCTGATGGCGCACCGAGTTATCCCCATCTTGAAGACGTAACAGCATGGCCTCAATTACACTTTCCGAAGCATTTCCCAACCAACCCAAGGCAAATGCTGCTTGATAACGCACCTTAGAATTCTCATCTTGGAGGCGTAACAACAGGGCACTGATTACGATTTCTGAAGTATTTCTCAACCCGCCCAAAGCTTGTACTGCCTCACGACGCACATCCTCATTCTCATTTTCGAGACGTAGCAACAGAAAACTGATAGCGGCTTCTTTTTCCCCTAATTCTGCTTGATATCTCCACAATCGATTTTCATCAACATCCCTTGCTTTCAAAAGTTGCAAAATTTGCGCCTCAAACTCAGTCTCATTCATACTGCAAAGGATTTGCAAAACCTGAGAGCTAACTTTTTTACCAACCTTTTCCTCACCCCTTACTTCCAAGTCAACTAACTTCTCCAAAATCTCCACAGTCAGACTGCCATCTACCACCTTTAACTCTTTAATATTTTCAGCAAGGCAATTGCCAGCAAAAAATAAATCGCGGTGCAACCATTCCTCATACTCGCTATTCGCCGCCAAAATTGCCCGCATCGCTTTCGCCGCTTTCTTCGGTTTTTGTTGAGCAATTAACAACAGCAACACTTCCCGCCAGTGAGCATCGTGCAAATGCTGGCGAACATGATTTAAAACAATCTCAAAATCATCCTCATCATCTGCCTGATAGCCGATTTCCTGAGCGCACAAATATTCTTGGAAAGTCTTGTGTACAAAAGCGTACAAATCTTGTCCCTGTTCGTTGAGCAATCCCGTCCGCTGTTGAATAAAATCCACAAAGCGTCTAGCTTCTTGTCTTGCTTTGGACAAGTCAACCTGTTTTTTGGTTTTAATG
>JAYUGZ010000959.1:0-1015 GCA_043767465.1 Cyanobacteriota bacterium | reverse complement strand
GTGCGTCGAGAATTTGGTCATTCCAAGCGGATGCCAGAATCGAACCAACTGCTGGTTTGCAGATTTCGCAGCCGCGTCCGGTACCATGTCGATCGAGTAGTTGTTGGAAACTATGGATGTCTTGCGATCGCACTAAGCTATATAATTCCTGACGGGAGAAGGCGAAGTGTTCGCACAGGTTATTATTAACAGCGATTCCAGCTTTTTTGAGTTCGGCTTTGAGTAAGTCGGTGACGAGGGGAACGCAACCACCGCAGCCCATGCCAGCGTTGGTACAGGATTTGACGCTACCGATATCGCGTAATTCTTGTTCTTGAATCGCGGTGCAAATTTGACCTTTGGTGACGTTATTGCAGGAGCAAATTTGAGCGGTGTCAGGAAATTGATCTACGCCCATCGCTGTTGATGAGCCACTGCGAGGCGGTAAAATCAGATCCTCTGGATGGGGCGGTAATGCCATCTGATTTTGCATCAATTGGAGCAATGTACCGTAAACAGTCGCATCACCGACTAAAATGCCACCGAGTAAACGGGTACCATCTTCATTGACTACCAGTTTCTTGTAAGTCCCAGCAATTGCATCATCGATCGCAATCACTTTCGAGCCAGCCGTCTTCCCAAATGCGTCCCCAAAGCTAGCGACATCGATGCCCAATAGCTTCAATTTGGTGGACATATCTGCGCCAGTGAAATTATTGGTTTCGCTGCCACAAAGCCTGTCTGCGGCGACTTCTGCCATCCGATAGCCTGGAGCGACTAAGCCGAATATTTGGTTATTGTATAAAGCACATTCCCCGATCGCATAGACATCAGGATCGGATGTTTGACAATTATCATCGATCGCGATGCCGCCTCGATCGCCGATCTTCAAGCCAGATTGACGGGCTAACTCATCCTGGGGACGAATGCCAGCGGAGAAGACGATCGTATCAGTTAGTAATTCAGTCCCATCAGAGAACTGCATCTTGTGGACGCGCCCATGCTCATCGGCGACAATCTCCGTCGTCGATTTACC
>JAYUGZ010000958.1:0-2849 GCA_043767465.1 Cyanobacteriota bacterium | reverse complement strand
GCTTCCCATATAAAATTCGCCGCCCGGAATTGCGATCGATGGGGAATCGGTAATGGGTAATGGGTAATGGGTAATGGGTAATTGGTAATTGGGAATCGGTAATTGGCGATCGGTAATCGGTAATTCGGAATCAGTAATTAATCTTCCTGCTGCCTTCTTAATTCTATCCGTGACATCCGTTAAATCCGCTACAAAATCCGCTGCCAATCTTCCTTCTTCCTTCTTTCCTGTATCCGTGACATCCGTGACATCCGTGACATCCGTTAAATCCCGCACATTGCTCGCTACCGAACCTTCCTTCGTCTGCATTTGCAACACAAAAGCAACAGTTTCACAGTGCTGGCTTTCGTGCTGAATAATAAACCGCCAGAGACGTTCTTGCTGTGCGATCGGCGCAACTTCCAAATAATCTAACACCTTTTTTCTCACCGCATCCAGATACAATTCAACTTCTGGTAATGTCGGCAAAAAAACCCGTTGTTCTTTAGGCAAAATATCAGCAGCAAACAGTTTGTGATACTCAGGAAAAACAGGCTTCAACCCAGCACACCGCTGCAACAGCCACAAATCCTCAGTATAAGCAATGTGACCTAAGTGCCAGCCAACCGGACTAAAATCTGGATGAGCTTGGCGACAGAAAGTATCACGATCGATGTCTGCAAATAGTTTAAAAGTGCCGCGGCGACACTGCTGCAAATCGCGATAAATTGCCTCTCTAGAAGATTGGATAGATTTCGATATCACCGTCTACTCCGGTACTGATAATGCTTTGGACTGGACACTCATGCCAATTGCCAACAAATAAAGGCTCAGAAGCAATGATGACAGAATTGGGGAAATTTAGATCGTCGCGCAGCCAATAAAGGGAAGGAGGGGTTTTTGGGGAAGCAAAGCGAGAGGCAACGAGCTGGTGTCCGTCGCTGATAATGATATTAGCTGAAAATTCTACTTGCTGAGCGTTTGCTAGCTCTGCCAAGGTTTTCAGGGAATTTTGCAAAGCAGCTTCTAGTGTCAGATTTGTGTTGGTCAATTCATTGACAAATAAGCCGAAGATGTGCTCTGAATCTGTAGTACCGTTAATTGATTGATAAACGGTATCGCACAGCCGATCGCGAATTGGTCTGTAAAGACTTTTGCGAAAATTCTGCAGGAAGCCGTTGTGTACGAACAACAGGCGATCGTGCACAAACGGCTGACAGTTGCTCAAATCTACGGGTTGTCCTGAAGTTGCACTGCGAACATAGGCGATCGCGCATTTGGATTCAACGTACCGGCTGATACTCGGAAGATTGATGTCGTTCCAAATAGGCTGTACATTTTTATAAGTAAACGGGTCAGTATCTAGGTGCGGGTGATACCAACCGATACCAAAACCGTCAGCATTAACCACACCCGAAGTCATTTGGCGGGGCTCGTAACTCTGTACAATTAGCGAATGTTCCGGCTTGTACAGAAGAGAATCAAGTAAAATCGGCTCGCCGAGGTAGCCAAGCAAACGGCACATAAAATTTTGTAAACAAACTAGATTAGCATTGTAGGCCATTAGCCGAAAAATTGCCGCCTAGCCCATCGAAGAGCGGTGAGGGCACCAGTTTTTTGTCGGCGGCTGCCAGCATCTCCGTACAAACGGTACAGTAAAGATAGAACCCCAGCAGCACAAGGAGACTCTTGAATGTTCCTCGACGAACTCATCCCAGTAGTTAAAGAATTGATGCAACAGCCGATCGCCTTTGCGGGCGGATTTTTTTCAGGCCTGCTTCGACTCAACCTTCACGAAGAGCCCGTTAGGAGCTGGATCGACGAGCAAGCCGGTTCGACTTCCTACACTGCTCCTTCCGCCGAAGCCACCAACGCTAAAAGCACCGGGCCTCAGTCGATCTCGATCGACTAAGCAAAAGCACTAACTATGGCAGTCAGTACGAAGGGCTTGTCAGTGTGACAAGCCCTTTGACTCAGGTGCGATCGCCCGCGTTGTAAGCTAGATAGCACTTGAGAGTCAATCGATTTGAGATTTGAGATTTGAGATTTGAGATTTACCCCACGGATAAATGCGGGGGCTTGACGATTTGAGATTTGAGATTTGAGATTTACCCCACGGATAAATCCGGGGGCTTGTACCACCTTTGAAATTCTTGGTAAAATTAACAGGTTATTATAGATAGCACAACAAGTTCAGTTCGATCGACATGACTATTTATATCGGAAACCTGTCTTACCGCGCCACCGAAGAAGACCTAAAAGCAGTATTTGCAGAATACGGCACAGTCAAGCGAGTTGTCTTACCTACCGACAGGGAAACCGGTCGGATGCGCGGTTTTGCATTTGTGGAAATGATGGAAGATGCCCAAGAAGACGCTGCAATTGCCGGATTAGACGGTGCAGAGTGGATGGGGCGCCCCTTGCGAGTGAACAAAGCTAAACCGAAAGAAGAGGGAAATCGAGGCCCAGGTATGAACAGGAACAGCGGATATTAATTCGCGATGCGGCGATTGACATTTTCTCGGAACCCACCTGATGCGCAAGTGCGCAAGTAGCGCCAAATTCCTAGCAGCAGTTGATTTTGGGGATGCCATGTCAAATCCGCTGCACCAAAACATCGACTCTTTATGGGCTGTACTTGATTCATAATTTTTGAGCAAGACAGAATTGATGCACGGGAGTCGAGAAACCCGATTTGTTCCCGGATACTTCGCTGCTCAAACCAATATTTATGAGGGGAAACCGGGTTGGATGAACGTCAATCGATTTGAGATTTGAGATTTGAGATTTGAGATTTACCCCACGGATAAATGCGGGGGCTTGACGATTTGAGATTTGAGATTTTGGATTGATTCCACGGATAAATCCGG
>JAYUGZ010000957.1:0-7048 GCA_043767465.1 Cyanobacteriota bacterium | reverse complement strand
GGGTGTGCGTTAAGCTCAGAATTTTCTGCGGTCAGCTCTCAAACGTCAGTCTCAGGTATTTGAAAAAAAATTATGCAAGCGATTCAACCCACCGTTACTCCACTGCGTCCTGTAAAAAACTCCCCTCGGGTTACTCGGCGCAGCAGCAGCCAGCGTTCATACCCTCACCAAACGTTGGCCGCCGAAACAGGAGTCAAGTTAGTAGTCAATATTGTACTTTCAGTATGTGCGACTTCTGCTTTGATTCAGCTTTGGCCTCACTACCGGGCCGTGCAAGAAAAGTTGCAGGAAATCCAAGCTGAAGTGAATCTTACTCAAGAACGAGTAGATAAGTCGCGATCGGACTTTAACCGCTACTTTGACCCCAGTCTGGCAAAAACTGTGATGCAAGAGCAAAGTAATCGAGTCGATCCTCAGCAGCGTGCGGTGATTTTGCAGGAACCTGAAGCACCCGAGGCCGAGGAATCAACCCCGCAACCTTAATCTTAGGGGAGTTGACTGTTGACAGTTGACTGTTGACAGTTGACTGTTGACAGTTGACTGCTGACCCTTCGACCCTTCGACTTCGCTCTTCGGGCGGCGCTTCGCTCTTCGGGCAACGCAACAGACAACAGACAACAGACAACAGTCAACGGTCAACTGACAACTGACTTTGCCATCACGGTTTTTTCTTTCAAAAGTTGCAGTGCAGCTTGATATTGCAAGTCGGCTTCGGTGCCAATTCGATCGCGCGCAATGGGTTCTAGCGGCACTACGCGATCGGGCGCAATCCCCAATTTGTTAATATCCGTGTGGTTCGGTGTCTCGTACTTAGCAACAGTCACAGCCAACCCGGAACCGTCAGACAAATCAAACAGCGACTGAATCAGCCCTTTGCCGAAAGTCTTTTCGCCCACCAGTTCAGCTCTGCCGTTATCTTGCAGGGCACCCGCCAAAATTTCGCTAGCACTGGCCGTTCCCTTGTTCACCAAAACAATTAGCGGATCTTCAGTCAAGGCTCCTCCAGAGGCTTCAAAACTGCCGGTAATGCCTTGTCTGTTGACGGTGTAGACGATCGTCCCGGAATCGAGCCACAAGCGGGCAATTTCAATCCCGGCTTGCAACAGTCCGCCCGGGTTGTTCCGCAAATCGAGAATGTAGGCGGCGGCTCCTTGTTTTTCCAAGCGGTCGATCGCGTGAGCGACTTCCTCAGTAGCGTTAGCGCTGAATTGACTCAAGCGAATGTAGCCCAGCGGTAAATTGTCCGGCCCGGACTGCAATTCGGCGTAAACCGGATTTAGAGCAATGCGATCGCGCACCAGCTCAATGTCCTCAGCAGCGTCCCTTCCTTCGCGTCCCAAGGTCAAGGTAACAGGAGTGCCGATGCGGCCGCGCATTCGAGTTGCCGCCTCGTCTAGGCTCAATTCTGACGTGGGAGTGCCGTCAATTTTCAAGATGCGATCGAGCGGTTGAATGCCGGCTTTATCCGCTGGCGAACCAGCTAAAGGAGCCACCACTGTCAGGGTATTTGTCTGGGGGTCGATCGCAATTTGCAGTCCGACTCCCGTCAATTCTCCCGAAGTGTTGACCTGCAAGCTGCGGTACTGTTCGGGTTTCAGCAGTCGAGTGAAGGGGTCGTCGAGATTCGCCAGCATCCCCTGAATCGCCGTGTAAGTCTGCTGTCTGTCGTTCAACGGTTCCTTGACGGCTTTTTCGCGAATCGACCACCAGTTTTTAGAATTGAAGCTGTCGTCCACATAAGAGCGGTTGACAATGCGCCAAGCTTCGCTCAAAAGCTGCTGTTCAGGAGTTAGCGCCGCCGCAGGCTGCACCCACGGGCCTAGAACCAGGGCGACTTGGAGGAAAAATAAAATTGCAGTCTGGAAAGCTCGTCTGTGCATGATTTTTCTGTAAAAGATAGGCAAGTATGGCATCTGCTGTATTTTTAGTTTGTAGGCTTTTAAGCTTTTGCGCATTCAACTCGCAAGCGAGGCCGTCGTCAAACCTCGGCCGCCAACAAAAAATTTGTTAATTTTAACATTTAAGCGCCAAATGAGTGAAGTTTTATCATGTTTATTAAACTTTAGGGGGCAGCGACGGCTGGCTGGCTCGGACTGGGGGCTGTAGCTGAACTCTTGCCTGTATGCCAGCTTGGGGCGGATGTAGACCGGGCAGAAAATGGTATTTGAGGCTCAGCAAAACCATTGCGAGGGTGAAATTTCCACCGCAATTATGTTACATTTTTTATCATAGTCTGGAATTCGATCGCGCAACGCCAGCGAGTAGGAACAAGCGACCGCTTAGTTTCAAAGTGCTCGGGGGCGATCGCACAATAGAGTTCCTTTCATCAGCTCCAAATTTAAAAATAGCCTCAGCCATTTGCTAGTAAAAGCAAGCTGCTCGGGGCGGGGCGATAAACAAACATTGTGGCTGCTGCCCGCTTACCTCAACCACAGCAATATTCTTTTAGGAATTCTGGCTCCATGTTTTCTAAACAAATCACCGACTCAAAAACCTACCAGTGGTTTGATGAACGCCTGGAAATTCAGGCGCTCGCAGACGACATCACTACAAAGTACGTACCCCCCCACGTCAATATCTTCTACTGCTTGGGCGGAATTACTTTAGTTTGCTTTCTGATCCAATTTGCCACCGGCTTCGCCATGACTTTCTATTACCGTCCGACGGTAGCAGAAGCTTTTTCTTCAGTGCAATACCTGATGAATGAGGTCAACTTCGGCTGGCTGATCCGCTCCATCCACCGCTGGTCTGCCAGCATGATGGTACTGATGATGATTTTGCACACCTTCCGGGTTTACCTGACCGGCGGCTTCAAAAAGCCCCGCGAATTAACCTGGGTGACAGGAGTCATCTTGGCAGTCATCACTGTTTCTTTCGGCGTGACCGGCTACTCTCTGCCTTGGGATCAAATCGGTTACTGGGCAGTTAAAATCGTTTCCGGCGTCCCCGAAGCTATCCCGTTTGTCGGTTCTACACTTGTGGAACTGTTGCGCGGCGGTGTCAGCGTCGGTCAAGGTACTTTGACTCGCTACTACAGCTTGCACACTTTCGTGTTGCCTTGGCTGATTGTAGTCTTCATGCTGGCTCACTTCTTAATGATTCGCAAGCAAGGCATCTCTGGCCCGTTGTAAGTTTTGAGTTGCTGGGGCGGTATTTTTTTGCCTCCCCGCTGAATTTTGAGTTGAAAATTCAGAATTCATCACTCATCATATTTATTTACGGCCCATACTTCTTGCGATCGCGCCGCTGATTCGGAGTCACGAATACAGCGGGATACCAAGCCCAAGTAAAACTCAAAGGAGAGCACTGTTACTATGTCTATTCTCAAAAAACCAGATTTGAGCGATCCCGTACTCCGCGCTAAGCTTGCTCAGGGCATGGGTCACAACTATTACGGCGAACCAGCTTGGCCCAATGACTTGCTGTACGTTTTCCCGATCGTAATCATGGGAACAATTTCCCTGTGCGTAGGTTTGGCTGTACTAGACCCGGCTATGATTGGCGAACCTGCCAATCCTTTTGCTACTCCGCTAGAAATTCTGCCGGAATGGTATTTGTGGCCTGTATTCCAACTTTTGCGCGTTTTGCCTAACAAATTGTTGGGTATTGCTTGCATGGCTGGCGTTCCCATTGGCTTGATTTTGATTCCGTTCATCGAGAATGTTAACAAGTTCCAAAATCCGTTCCGCCGCCCTGTTGCTACCACAGTCTTCCTGTTGGGAACTGCGGTAACTCTGTGGTTGGGTATTGGTGCTATTTTCCCGATCGACAAATCTTTCACGCTTGGTCTGTTCTAAGATTTAAGCTTGTCTGATTTTGACGCCCGTGGGTTTCCTGTAAAGTGCTTTTGTACTGAGAGGAAACTCGTAGGCGTCATTTTATTTTAGATTTTGGATTTTAGATTTTAGATTGAAGAATTGGGGATTGAAGAATTGGGGATTTTATATTTATCGCTCTAAAAGTTAATAATTATCAGTAATTAATTGTAAGCTGAGGCGCATCTAAATTTGACAATCAAATCACATCAAGTTTCTTGTGGGGAGTAGGGGTGGGCGTCCCGCATTGGTGTCAACTTAACGTTAAACGCAGTACCGGTCTGCTGTTTGACGATTTGGGCTCGATCCCCCCTAGCCCCCCGAAAGCAAGGGGGGAACAGGAGTCTGCTCAAAGTCCCCCTTCTTAAGGGGGATTTAGGGGGATCTAGACTCGGCTATAACCCTGATTTTGACATTGTTTCAGGCTTAAGTTGACACCAATGGGTGTCCCGCCCGCCCAAAAATACAACGCAAGATCCGTAGCAGCTTAGGCGCACTCGGATGGTATGAAAGTGCCGATTATCGACTCGCCCCTACACCACCCTAACATCAACTTCCATTAAATTTTATTGCGAAAGCTTGACAAACAAACCGAGAATATGTGGCGTAAGTCCTGGGTATCTTTTGATAACTGCGGGAACTTCAGACATATAGAATAATAGCAACTGCCGCAGGTGCAAGCTATGTCCTCAGAGAAATCGTTAATTCTTGATTTTGCCAAGACAGAGGCGATGAAATCGATTCTCCCGCGTCCCGCAATCCTGTCGAGTCACGGCGCAAAGTGGGAGGGAATTCATGTCGAATATCACCATCAGTCACCACCAGCCGAAACTCCCGAACACTATTTCCAACAACACAACATTGGGCTGATACTCAATTCAGTTACAGTAAACGGAATACTCAACGGGAAACACTACGGTAGCGAACCGTGGCAAAGAGGAGAGATTTTCATCGGTGCTGCTGGTACTGATTTTCAGTCAGGTGCAGTCGAAGATCCTGAATTTATGGCGATCGCCCTTGAACCAACCGACTTTGACAATACAGTGGGCGAATCAACCAATTCAAACCTCATTGAAATTATACCGCACTGGAAAATCAGCGATCCGTTAATTTTCGGCATAGCCTGGGCCCTCAAAACCGAACTCGAATCAGGCGGATTAAACGGTACTCTTTATGTCGATGCCCTGAAAAACGCGCTTTCAATGCACATACTGCACCGCTATTGTGCACAAAAACCGAATCAGCGAGATTTTGAAGGCGGTCTCGAACCGGGCAAATTGCAGATTGTTATTAACTACATAAATGACTACCTAAACCGAGATTTACACATAGCTGAACTGGCTAATTTAGTGCAGATTAGTCCTTATTATTTCAGTCGTTTGTTCAAACAATCAATTGGAGTCACGCCCCATAAATACGTGACCCAGTGCCGCATTGAAAAGGCAAAAAAATTGTTGAAAAGGCAAGATTTCTCAATAACATATATCTCGCAGCAAGTCGGGTTTCACGACCACAGTCACTTTAGCAAGACTTTCTGCAAAATCGTCGGTGTGACTCCTAAGAAATATCGCGATCGACTTTAATAAAGGTAACACCCGCAGTCCGACAGTCCGGCAGTCCGGCAGTCCGGCAGTCCGGCAGTCCGACAGTCCGACAGTCCGGCAGTCCGGCAGTCCGGCAGTCCGACAGTCCGGCAGGGGTTTAAACCCCTGCCTCAAAGCAGAAGTCCTCTAAAAGAGGACTGAATAACTCATTAGTCCTCTTTTAGAGGACTTGCGCTATGAGACAGGGGTTTTTAACCCCTGGCGGACTATCGGGCTCTCGAAAAATCGAACTGGCGGACTCTTGGACTCTCGGACTGGCGGACTCTCGGACTCTCGGACTTACCGAAAGTTTTCGGCATTCAAAAGTCTTCGCATTCACCTACAAGTCCTAGGAGTGAATTAATTCCCCGTCTCATAGCGAAAGTCGGTTGAAACCGACTGAAAAATCCCATTAAATTATCAAACGAGTACCGATATGGTAAAATAACATGGCTAGAAAATCGCAAAATAATAAAAAAATTACGTAAAGATCGAGAAACATATTATGGCAATGTGGCGGCTGTACTATCATTTAGTTTGGGCAACAAAAGAAAGGCAACCTCTGATCCATCCACAAAGAGAAACAGAACTTTACAACTATATCATCGGCAAGGCTGATACCCTCAATTGCATCGTCCACGCGATCGGTGGCACAGAAAATCACATCCATTTAATAGTTTCCATTCCTCCGACACAATCGATCGCTGAATTGGTAAAAAATATTAAAGGTAGCAGCAGCCATTATCTCAATCAAATTTTGCAAAATCCCAATAGATTTGGCTGGCAAGAAGGATATGGAGTATTCTCTTTAGGACAAACACAACTAGAACAAGCAGTGACTTATGTTATCAATCAAAAGCAACATCATTTGCAAAATACTGTAAATTCGCATTTAGAACAAATCACCGATCGAGACGATCGCCCAACCCGCTGGCATCCAAAGCGGCCAGAGAATTAACAGATCGAACTCTCGCATTCACCCATTTACCCCAAAATCTTTCGCATTCAAAGTCTTTGCATTCATCCACAAGCCCGCCGGGGAATCAATTCCCCGTCTCATAGCGAAAGTCGGTTGAAACCGACTGGGAAATCCAATTAAATCATCGTCAATCTTAGTCCTCTTTCAGAGGACTTTCGCTCTCTCGACAGGGGTTTTTAACCCCTGGCGGACTCTCGGACTTACCGAAAGATTTTGGCATTCAAGAATTTTCCGATTCACCCACAAGCCCGCCGGGGAATCAATTCCCCGTCTCATAGCGAAAGTCGGTTGAAACCGACTGGGAAATCCAATTAAATCATCGTCAATCCCAGTCCTCTTTCAGAGGACTTTCACTATGAGACAGGGGTTTTTAACCCCTGGCGGACTATCGGACTTACCGAAAGTTTTTGGCATTCAAGAATTTTCCGACTCACCCACAAGCCCGCCGGGGAATCAATTCCCCGTCTCATAGCGAAAGTCGGTTGAAACCGACTGGGAAATCCAATTAAATCATCGTCGATCCCAGTCCTCTTTGAGAGGACTTTCACTATGAGACAGGGGTTTTTAACCCCTGGCGGACTCTCGGACTTACCGAAAGTTTTTGGCATTCAAGAATTTTCCGACTCACCCACAAGCCCGCCGGGGAATCAATTCCCCGTCTCATAGCGAAA
>JAYUGZ010000956.1:0-2852 GCA_043767465.1 Cyanobacteriota bacterium | reverse complement strand
TTATTGCGGTGACACCGGGCGTTTACATGATTAAGAATCCCGAACAAAACAGGAAAAACGACAATATCTGGGTAGGAGTCCTGCGGACAACCTTTAGTTTCTAAGGTTTCTTGATATCTAGTTACAGCTAAAAGCGGCAGGCGACTGTCGCTTTTAGTTTTTGGTCATCAGTCATCAGTCATCAGTCATCAGTCAACAGTCATCAGTCAACAGTCATCAGTCATCAGTCAACAGTCATCAGTCAACAGTCATGAGTCATCAGTCAACTGACAACTGACAACTGTCAACTGACAACTGTCAACTGTCAACTGTCAACTGTCAACTGTCAACTGTCAACCGATTAAGAATTTTGGCGGCAAATCCCGAATACGGATGTGTAGCCGTGCAGAAATGTGCTGCCGCCGACGGGGCCGATTTCGCCGTTGCAGAAAAAGCCGCTCAGCGGGATGTTTTTGATGTATCTGCCGAACAGTCGCGAGTCAAAGTTCGACTCACCATAAAGCCCTTCGCCGCGTCCCAGACAAGAGAACATCAAGGCGCCGGCGCTGGATGTACCGCTGTACTCGGCCGATCGCTGATGGCGATCGAGCAGCATTTCTAGGTCTTCTGCGGAGGTGCGCGCGTCCCGCAGGTGAAATTGGATGCGCTGTCCGGGACGGACTCGATCGCCGATCGCAATTGCCCCGACTTTCGGATCTACTCCCAACAAATTGCGGATTAAAAAATCTCCCGGCTCTAATGTCATCTTGAATTCATCGCTGACTAAGCCCACAAATAACGAGTGCTGGGCTAATTCTCGGTCTGCTTCGCTCAAGGTCTGAACTAACTCTCGCAGGGCCTCTAAGGGCGATCGCTCGATGCCCCTGCTGCCGATATCGTCGGTTTGTTCTTCGAGTTTCAGCAAAATATTGCGCTCTCCTTCCGTCACCCGATACGGATGCCCGATCGGTCTACAGCCTTGGGCAACTATTGTTTCCAAAACGATATTTCCGCTCAAAGCCACTCCCACCGTCCCTTCTCGATACAGCTCATAGTCGCAAAACAGCGCCGCCCCCCTGCCCGCACCGTCGCCGCCGGCAAGTCCTCCTACCTTCGGCGCGCCCGGATAGGCATAATCTAGCCCTTGCAGCAAATCGTTGATTTTTGCCGAAAATGGGTCGGCCAAAATGATAAACTGCGGTTCTTCCTCGGCCGGCACGCCCAACAAATCCACCCAAGTATCCGGGGGACTGTCTAAGTCCGGTAGTTCGTCTGCACCGATGTGAAAGGTTCTGACGTTCACTCCCGGTAAGCGGGCCAGACTCAGGCTGACTGCCGGAGAACCCTCTACTTCTTCGGTGAGGCCACCCCGATTGGTGCCGATGACTCCTCCCCCGCCGCAGCCTAGAATCGCGGGCACTGGCAGCAGTTCTCGCAGTAAAGGCATCAGCCGAGAATACTCGCTGGCAAAGGCAGATGAGATAAAGATCAACGCTAAATCTGCCGGGCCTTCTAATTCGCGATCGGCTTGTTCTACAACTTCTTTCAGGGCTGATTCCAATGACGGACGGGTTGATAAGGCGCTGACCCACTGCATTTGGTTTTCGTACATAAGGCGAACTTTTATATAAAACTATCTCTATACATTAGGCTAACCGGAACTGCCGCTGGCGGGACGGTATTGTTGGTTGATCGACTCTCCCTCGATCGCCGTTCCTGTGTTAAGATAAGTTAACATGGGTGTCAAATAAATCTGTTAAGCGTTAAATGTCGTGTTCAGCTAAATCTTAAAAGATAAAGCTCAATACAGTTTGACACACCAACTTCCTGTAATGTTTTCAACAAAAGTAAGGTCGGCTCGACCTGCATTGAGGCCTGTGGACTAGAAACCCACCGACAGGCTAAAGTAAAGCAGGAAGTGGATACGGCTTTTACGATCGCAGCTATGGATGGGTTCTATCTGGGCTGCAACAGTAGCACATCTCAAGCTAGTATTAGCTGGGGTCGCCAGATCTAAACTGCGAATCAAACACAAACTAACCTTCAAAAAGAAAACCTTTCTTACTTAATAAGGTGACTATGACAACAACACCTGCGGGCAACATCGAAGAAAAAATTGAAGAAGAATTAGAAAGCGCTCGTACCGTCTGTGACTTGAAGGGCGCAACTTCCGGGGAATGTGCTGCGGCGTGGGACGCAGTTGAAGAACTGCAAGCTGAAGCTTCCCACCAAAAGCAAGTCAAACCTAAGAATTCTTTTGAAAAGTATTGCGACGATAATCCTGATGCTGCTGAGTGCCGCATCTACGACGAATAAGCGAGGAATTTAGATCCTTGTCTGCCCTCCCGCGCCGAAATCTAGCTTTTGGCGCGGGATTCTTTCATGGGTTTATTAATTACCTTGCCAAGAAGACCGGGCGGTTGAAACCGCCTCTACACAGACTCTCACCCACTCAAGAGCGGGTTGAAGAAGACCGGGCGGTTAGAAACCGCGTCTACACAGACTCTCACCCGCATTGCCAAGGGTTGAAGAAGACCGGGCGGTTTCAACCGTAAGTCTTATCTGATCCCTGATTTTTGAGCATTTTTGTAGTAAAATCTTTCACAAATAAGTGAGTATATTTTCCCAAATATGTTGAGTCTTTTATTGGCAGCCACTGGGCCTTGGTTTCAACCGCTTGTCTGGATGGATTACCGGTTATCTGTGTTATTAACCGTTTCGATCCCGCTGGTAGTGCTGATTTGGGCTGTTTTTGCCAAGGCTGATGCGATCGCCCGTTTGTTGATGATTTATTGGCGGGTGGCGAGTTTGCTGGCAATTACACTTTACCTGATGATGGCTGCGCTGCCTGTGAGCTTTGTGTCGTCGGTGAT
>JAYUGZ010000955.1:0-18155 GCA_043767465.1 Cyanobacteriota bacterium | reverse complement strand
ATAAGTATTGAGGCCAAAACCGGGTTTTTGGCCTCCCATTCGTAAGTTCTGGACAGAACTCATTAGTCCTCTTCAGAGGACTTTAGCTATTAGCCAGGGGTTTCAACCCCTGGCGGACTAATAGGCAGAACCTAGAAACCATTAGATTCAGGTATCTAATAGCATAAATTTACCGTTAAAATACCACACTTAACAGTATTAAAACCATGCAACCAAACACCGCTTCAAATGTGTATCTTCGCGAAGGTTTGTAAGGGGAAGAATGCCAAACGCGCAGTTCTCCATTAAAACCGCGCGATGCTAAACTCAACGAAACTTGACGGTAATTTACTAAAGTTCGCTGAAGCAATTGCCCGATTAAAATGCCTAAACTACGCATTCCCAGTTTCCAAGTCCGATAGCCACAGCGCGAGTTTTGGGCTATCCAAAGTTCATCGGCGATCGCCAATAAGCTAAAAATAAACCGATACATTAGTAATAGCAGTTCTGTGACTAACTCTGGACACCTTAATTTTCGGAGGATTTGCAAGATTTCGGTAAACGGGACTGTCAACAGGATGAAGTACATACAGCTTGTGGATGCGAAGGCGCGAGCAAGTAGCAAGCTCACTTGGTATATACCAGTTCGACTCACATACAGATAAAAAGTGCCGATGCTAATCCCCCAACCTTGCCAAATATCCCACTGAATTTCCGGGATTCGATCGCCGGCAACGGCACCTATCGCCAATGCAGGGACACTCGTCAGCAAAAACATCAGCGGTAGCAACAGCAAGCGCAGATAGAATTTCGCCGGAATTCCCGCATAAACGACGATCCAGATTGTCAACCAAAGGGCGATCGCCAACTGCACCGCTACATGGGAAACTAGAGACAGGATTAATAGGGCGATCGCAAACGATAACTTGTGAGTTGGCGGCAACCCCCGCAAACGATTTGTATAAGCGAGGCGATCGATCTGATGGTTCATTCCAAAGTCTTCCAGTCCGCGCAGGCGGACTTTGTATGTGTAGAAGCGAATTCTATTCGCCGTTTATTCGCGATTCATTCCGACGGCGATTTATCATCAGATTGTTGAGATTGCGATCGGCCTTTATACAACCCAATCACATAGCCAACTACCCCCGCCCCCATCGCCGCTTGAGACGCAAACAATAGACTGGAAATTTCGCTGCTAGCAGGCTCAAACAAATGATTGAACCAAGGCTTATAACTCGGTTGAATTTCCGTAATTGCTTTCTTAGCTTGGTCATCCGAACCGCCGTATTCACCCCGCACAAAAACCAGGGGAATCACAGCAAGAACAACCACAGCAACCGCCAACAGCCAATTTTGTCGCGAAGTAGATAGCTGATTTTTTGTAGGCTTTTGATTCACAACTTTATGACTCCTGTCTCAATAATTTCAAAGTTTCTAATTCCGGCTTTCCGTAAGAATGCAGCCAATTCCAGACTAATAAAGTCAGCAATCCCTCACTGATCGCCAGAGGGACTTGAGTAATCGCAAAAATGCCAGCAAACTTGAGAAACGAAGCCATAAAACCGCCACTAGCTGCCGGAAAAGCTAACGCTAATTGAATCGAAGTCATCACATAAGTCAGCAAATCTGCCAAAGCCGCTGCGCAAAAGATTGCCAACCTTTGCTTACCAGTTCGCAACAGCAATCGATAGATAAAATATGCAGCAAACGGGCCAACAATCGCCATCGAAAACATATTCGCACCCAACGTTGTCAGCCCGCCGTGCGCTAACAATAACGTTTGAAACAACAAGACTAAAGCCCCCAGTACAGCCATCACCGAAGGGCCGAACAAAATCGCACCCAAACCAGTTCCAGTTGGGTGAGAACAACTCCCTGTTACTGAGGGAATTTTTAAAGCAGAAAGTACAAAAGTAAACGCACCCGCCAAAGCTAACAGCAGTTTAAGTTCCGGGTGTTCTTTGGTAATTCGGGCGATCGATCGCAAACCCAACACAAAAAAAGGCAACGCCACCATCCACCAAAAAGCCGCCCATTGCACAGGCAAAAAACCTTCCGAAATGTGCATAGCTGCGGCCGGTGTTGCCGAACCCAGGACAAGATAACAACTCAAGCCAGCCATCAATCCCAGGCTGACTAATTTCCGATTTCTGGCCTTCACGCTGAACCTCGCAGATGAGACAATATAAACCAACACATCGGCGGGCATCCTGACTCAGAAAGCGACATAGCCTTCATTACAGTTGCGGGACAGCGCCGGACTTGCACCGAACTTTCCCCCTTTCCTCTAACGGCTGTTCCCCATTAGAACCGACTGGTTAGACATAGTTTAGTCGATCGCGCAAGTCACAGCAAATCTTTTACAAAAATTATTTCAGATTAAATAGCTTAGATCATGTTCTACAGCTTCAAGTCTCCGAAGAGAAGAACGAAGCAATCCTAAGTCTTTGCGATTGCTTCGTTCCTCGCAATGACATCAAATAAAAATTCTAGCAAACACAATTTAATCTATCTTCCTTCGCGTCCTTCGCGCCTTTGCGGTTCGTCAAAATTTTAACCAAATATAAAAATAAATCACTAAACAACTCAATGCTATAATATTAATGAGTTTCGAGAAAAGCCGCCATGTTAAATTATAACTTTCCGAAGCACTGGCCCTCAGCCGACGAACTACCAGACTCAGATGAAACACCAGTGGATAACGAACTGCAAGAATTAATTCCAGGATTGCTAAAAGCAATATTGCTCATACTTTGGGCGGAACGCATGGACTGGTTCTTTGGCATAGATATGGGACTTTACCATCATCCTGACAAACCAGCTATTGTGCCAGATGCTTTCTTGAGTTTAGGTGTGGAAAGGTTTTATGACGAAGAATTGCGTCCCAGTTACGCGGTGTGGGAAGAAAATGTCATGCCAACTTTTGTCCTCGAAGTTGTTTCCCCAACTTATCGCAACGAATATACCGCCAAGTTGGAAGAATATCAAAGTTTAGGCATACTTTACTACGTCATTTATTCTTCCCGCCGCCGACGCAAACCCCGTTTGGAAGTGCATAAGTTAGTCAATGGCAAGTATGAGTTACAGCCAGGAAATCTAGTTTGGATGCCAGAAATTGGTTTGGGAATTGGTTGTGAAAGGGGAAATTATTCTGGGGTGACAAGGGAGTGGTTGTATTGGTACGATGTTGATGGTAAACGTTATCTGACTCCTGAAGAACAGGTTAAGGAATCAGCCCAACGTGCCGATCGACTAGCTGAACGATTGCGCGAGTTGGGGATAGATCCTGATAATATAAGCTAATTGAGAGGAAAGAGTGCCAGAATGACGCAGCCTGCGGGCGATCGCCAACCGAGTTTTTTCACCAATCGCGATCGCCCTCAACCGACAATCTGCGGGAAAATCCCGGTTTATGCATCCAGAAATGTGCGAAAATTTATCAAAAAAATCAGCAAAGATGCCGCCTTATTTGGAACAGACAGAGAGTTTGATGACAAAAATTGAGATGCAGATCGACAAAATGGCGATCGGGAGACGTGGTTAAATAATGCTCATGGATCTGCGTTCTTACCATATCATCTGCTTTGGTGATGAAATTCCAGGCGTTCTAGCCGTCATCTCAGCAGCCCGAGAATACCGTCGCCGGACAAATCTTTATCCGCGAGTTTTGCTGATGTCTAAAGGAAGCTTGCAAGAAGGAATTGGCGGGCATTTAGTCAGAGGAGGCTTGGCTTATTTAGATAGAAGTCAGGTAAGTCAAGAACTGCAACAATCTTTAAATTTAGATACCTTTGGTTCACCGCCGACAATCTATAAAGAATTCCTGCAAAAATCTGGTGTCAGCGCGATCGCCCTTGACCCCAGCAAAGCCAGCGCAGCCTTGAAAGCAATGCTGGTACAAGCAGGAGTCGCACTGCTGAGCAAAGTAGAAATTAAATCAGTCAATAAAGAAGGCAATAAAATTACTAGCATAATTACCTCAAAAGAGACAGTTTATGTAGCAAAACAATTTATTGATGCCACTGTCAATGGCGAATTAGCTCAAGCGGCAGGTGTGCGAAAGCTGAATGGATTTGAAACCTTTGGTTTGCCTAACTCAGAACTTCCAGTCACCCTAGTTTTTGAGACCAAAGGACTCAGTGTCAGAAGACTGAAAGAACTCGATTATATTTATCTAAAGCGCTTCACAAACCTTGCCGATTCTGAGGCTCAAAAGTTTTTGCTGTCCGCAGCGGGGAAAGATGCCAAACTAGCAGAAGAACTCCGCCTGGAAATGATCGATACCAGAGGCAATCTCAAAACACTGTGGGCTGGTAACGATTACATCGATGTGCGATCGCCTGCACTGTCTGTAGCATACCACTCATTTAGAGGTAGAAAGCTATCTTTTCCTGAAACAGGCATAATTTTAGATGAAGGAAATATCGCCATACTTCCAGATCAAAGACTTTCGTGGAATGCACTATTATTTGCAGTCACCAGCAGCGAAGCAGAAGCCTTAGCGAGAAACGGAAGCAAACCCACAGCTAATATGCAAAAAGAGATGTCATTTGTGACCACTTGGCTGAAAAGCTTGGGGGCTACTTCTGTTACTTCTGCATCAGAACTTTATATCAGACACGCCGGGAATGTGACGGGAGTTGTAGAACCTTTAACAGGCGCACAAATGCTGCGTGGTGGCGTACCAGCTAATGAGGCACTGGGAACATTTAGCTATCATTTTGATGTCCGCGGAGGCATCCCGGGTATTGGCGAAAAAGCAAACAGTCGAGGGTGGTTTAAAAGTCTGAGTTTCAAACAGCCTACCTTCAATATTGGCATCCGCCACGCATTAATGAAAAACGTTCCTAACCTGGCAGTTGTCAGTCCATGTTCTGGATTTGAAGGATTTGCCTGTTCTGTCGGCAGAATTGTGGAATTCAACGCCACAGTTGGTCAAGGTGTTGGTATTGCGGCCGTTAATGCTATTCTCAATAACAAAAATCTGGCCGATATATCTAACCGAGAAGTGAGACAAGTTCTGCTTGAAACAGGCCAGTTACCTGAAATTTTTGGAGTTCCAAACAATACCGATGGAATGCTATTAGCACAATTCGAGACTCTTGTAAGTACCGATGCTATTGCGTAAAATCCAGGTTCGTAGTCTTAATTTTTCGGCGGACACTTAGGATGAATCCCGCCTTGCAAACAAATGTAAGCAATTTGACTTTGATCTAAATTTTTAGCCTCCCCAAAATTAACACCTTGCAATCTACCAGACTTAGCAGCGCCAGGAGTTTCAATAAATTGATCCGAACCGGGCTTCCCTAAAAACACAGCACCTTGAAAATTCACTCCCGCTAAATTCGCACCCCTAAAATCAACCGAACTCACGTCTGCATTCCGCAAATTAGCATCTTGCAACCGAGCATCTTTTAAATTCGCATTGGCGAGTTTAGCCGAACTTAAATCGGCATTTTGTAAGTTAGCACCACTTAAATCTGCACCGGACAAATCTGCACCTTGCCATTCCGATTTAGATAAATTTGTTAAGGACAACTGAGTGCCTTGAGCCTTGACTTTCCCCAAACGCGCATTTTCCAAATTCGCTCCCGAAAAATTAGCGCTTCCGATATCTGCCCCGGTAAAGCTTGCATCTTTTAACGTTGCTTGCTGCAAATTTGCCCCAATTAAAAGAGCACTGCTAAAATTAGCTCCAGTCAAACTTCCGCTTGACAAATTAGCTTTGTTCAGGACAGCGCGCACAAAAGTAGTGCGGTTCATTACTGCACTGTTGAAAGATGCTCCGGTTAAATTTGCTCCTTCAAAATTAGCTTCGCTCAAGTCAGAAATCCAATCGTCAAATGTACCAGGTCGCCGATCTTCGCCAGTGCCATAAAATCGAATTCCCGGTAAGCTAGCATTGGTTAAATTGGTTTTTCTGAGCTTAATTCCTGATAAGTCAAGTTTGTCTAATACTAAAGTAAACTGACCCGGGCCTGCTGGACTTTGACTTAAATCTGTGCGGCTTAAATCGGCGCCATTGAGCTGGCTGCTATACACTGTGAGAATTTTGCCGATCGCCCTTTGGACTGTTCTCTGACGGGTAGCCGCTAACTCACGTTCCGCAGTCTTCCCTCCGTAGCGCAGGGATTCCAGGTCATTGCTGAGTGCTTGGTTCAACCGCTGCAAGTCAGGTAAAGCTTTCGGGCCGGTACTAACTAAAGCTTGCTGGATCGCATCTAGCATGGCCTTGCTGTCTTCTTGAGCCAGCAAATCCGCTAGCAGCGGTACGGCGCGGGAGTCTTCCACGGCGCCCAAAGCCAAAATTGCCGATCGCCTCCCCGATGTCCCGTTAGCCGAAGTCGGAGACAATTTATTCACTAAAGCCACAAATAATTCGTCATTCCGCTGCCGAGAATCCCGCAAATTAGCTTGACTTTGAGTGTAGATTAGAGTGCCAACAAACAAACTTAAAATCAATCCCGCACTACCAATAGTAACTATCACTAAAGTTGTGCCGGGGTGTTGGCGAATCCAATTCCACAAACTGGGATCTTCTTTCACGTCGGTTTCTGGAGTCAAAACCAAAGCTGCAATTTGCGCGTCTTCCTCAGTCCAATCTTGACTCTGGACAGGATTGGGCGACAGTTGGTGCGATTCCCTACGGGATAGCTTCGCTTCACGACTATTGACCACCAAAGTATTCGCGAGGCGATCGTGCCCCGATTGCCGTTTGTAGCGCAATCCAAACGCGCCATCTGCCAGCACTGCCAAGCCGCTCAACGCCCCTAAAATGATTAAATCTGGAAACGCACCCGATAAGCGCCAAATGCCGTAAGCCACGCCCAGAGGCACTCCCCAGCGCCCCAAACTTTCGCGAACCAGCACTCGCGCCCAACCTGGAGGAGTGCCCGAGGCTGTGACAACTTTGACGCCAAACCAGCGTTTGGGGAGAGTTTGACCGGTTCTGGCGAGCAAAAACAACTGCCACGCCGCTAAAGCTGCCGGCGCCAGCAGCGCCCCCGACCAGAATAGATTAGTTAGGGGTGCGACTCTGGGGTTGCGATCGCGCACGGGGATAGCCAAAACACGGGCTACAGTTTCCGATGCTGCTGCTACCGAGGGATTGAGTGGCACGGTTTGAGCTTCTTTGTTAACCATTGCCCCGATACTGAAGGGAACGAGGGCGCTGGCCGCAATTAACGAAATTTCAACGGCCCAAGCGCCGCACCTCCGAACCAGCAGTGGCATTTGCTGGGATTGTGTCTGCCAAGACGGATCGGGTTGATTAATACCACCGGGTGCGGTTGGGCTAGCCATATTTATAATTTCCTATTTTTAGTCGTTAGTTGGAGGAATCAGGAGCAATTGCCAATTTATATGCTATGTAGATTAGCACTCCCAGAACGGCAAGAGTCATCAGCGCAGAAATTAGTTGTACGATACTGTTAAAGACTGTCAGGACAACGATCGCTCCAACGGCAAAGACTGCTACCTGTCCAGGTTTGGGGAGTCTTTGAAACTTGTCCAGAAACTGATTGTAGAAGGTTCCGACGGCTTGATAGCTGTCGGGATTTTGTTGGATGAGAGGCGATCGCTCTAGTTTAGCTTTTAGTTCTCCGATCGCTTGCTGCCAATTGAAGTTATTTTGAGGATTCATAAAAAAATTCAGTAGTTAGTTTAGATTAATGTGTTTGGAACCGCAATTATCGTCTACCGTCAAAGAACTAGGACTAAATGGCATTGTGTGAGTGAGGAAATATGAATATACACTGTGCGGGCGATCGCGCCAAACGGTGGTTTAGTGCGATCGTAACCCTAGCCTTGGCAATGATTTTAGCCGATGCCGGAGCCCTTCGGAGCCAACCGCTGCAAATTGCTCCAGGATTTCCCGAACCGCTGAGAGTTTCGGGAGTTTCCGGCGGCCCGAACAATAGTGGCGACTGCGGTTTCGTCGCCCAAGGGCCGAACCAAGTCATCGAAGTAACGCAGGATTTGCCTTACTGGCGGATTGCGGTACAAACTGCGGGAGCTCCGAGTTTGATGATTCAGGGGCCGAGAGGGCGTTTCTGCGTCCTACCGGCGAATGCTGCTGCCGGGAATGTAGAATTTTCCGGTTATGGGGACAAGGGAACTTATGTTATTTTTGTGGGCGATCGATCGCAAGGTCAACACCCTTACTCTCTGTCTATTTCCCAACAGCGAAATTAACAATCTAACGAGATTAGGGCGTTTGCTGTCAGAAAATTCGGGATTTCACATCAATTTTGTATTTTGTCTCTAACCCACTTACGAAACAATCGGAGAGTTTGACTTGTTCCCGCTGTTTGACTTTGTTCGCAATACTGAGAAATAGCTTCAATAATTGGCAGATTGGGAAATATCGGACTAATTTCCGATTCCACATATTTCCCATCTTCAAGCACATTAATCTCAAGCCTTTTATTTTCATAGCGCCATATTTCAGGGACTCCCAACGCCTCGTAAGCGTCTAGTTGAGTTTTGGAAGTGAGATCGACTTCAATTGCTAAATCCGGCGGTGGATCGACAGTTAAGTCGATGCGCTTTTTGCCAATCATTAAAGCATAATTCTGGATGTAAAAACATTCATCCGGTTCAATTCCTTGCAACATACTTTTTCTTTTGAAAGTAGTCGAGCCAAATGGTTCAAAGTCGATTTCAAGTTCCTCAAACAAAATTTTCACTAAATAGCCAATAATGATTTTAGCTTTCTCATGTTCTGGCAGCGGCATCCTAATCTCCAAAGTTCCTTGACTGTAAGCTATTCTAGAGCCACGGTGTTCTCCCAACTCCTCTAAAATCGCCTCAAATTCCTGCCAATTGACATCGTTCAACAGCAGTCTATGTCCAGGCGGCACACTGATTTGCCTTAATTGGAGCGTTACCATTTCAACCTCCGATTTATATAAGTTTATTATAACTCAATAAGATTCAGCTCAGATAAGACGGCTGTTTCAACCCCATCTACAAAAAGGTTCGTCCGAATTCAGAAGGTGTAAAGAAAACAACCGAATTCCATTCACCCAGTTTTCTTTCTTTATTCAACCCGCGGAGGCGCGTGAGTGTCTGTGTAGGCGCGAATTCCATTCGACCGGTTTTCTACTCAACGATTTTTTGCTGTTTATAAAGTTCCTTAAACTTGCGCTGCTGCTCATTGTGGTCTACAATCGGATCGGGATAATGAAGCAGCCGGCGTTCTATAGGCGAAATATTTCCTGTTAGTAAAAGTTTAGTATCAACTCGGCGCAATTCTGGAACCCAGTGCCGAATATATTCCCCTTCTGGGTCAAATTTCTGAGCTTGACTGGCGGGATTAAATATTCGCAAAGGTTTCGGGTCCATCCCACTCGATGCGCTCCATTGCCAGCCACCATTATTAGCAGAAAGGTCGCCATCAATCAAGTTTTGCATGAAGTATTTTTCGCCCCACTGCCAGTTAATAATTAAATCTTTCGTGAGGAAACTAGCGACTATCATGCGGCAGCGATTGTGCATCCAACCAGTCTGATTTAACTGCCGCATCGCTGCATCGATAATCGGATAACCAGTTTTGCCCCTACACCAAGCTTGAAACAGCTTTTCATCGTTCTCCCAAGGAAAGTCTTTGAATGCTTTACGATACGGCCCGTCTGCTAATTCTGGGAAGTTATACATGGCGTGTTGGTAAAATTCCCGCCACGCTATTTCCTGCTGCCAAGTGCGGATGCTTGTGCAGGCTTCTTCGCTGCGGCAAGTGTCCATTACTATCTGGGTAGCTTGCCAAACAGTGCGGATGCCAATTGCGCCAAATTTGAGGGCGGCACTGAGTTGGGATGTGCCGTTAATTGCGGGGAAATTGCGCTGTTCTTGATATTGGTAAATTGCCCGATCGCAAAATTCTTCTAATTTCGCTCGCGCTGCATCTTCTCCGGGTTCTATTACTAATGGATTTTCCCAAATAAATCCCAAACTAGATGCCGTTGGCAGTGTTTCCATGGCACCTGCTTGGTTGGCAATTGCTTTTTCTTCTGCGGTCAATCCAGTCATTAATTCTAGACAAGTTATCGGCAGTGTCTCTACTGGTTCGGCTTTTGGTTTGCTATTCCATTTTTTCCAAAATGGTGTATAAACTGTGTAGGGATTTCCTGTGCCGCTGCGAATTTCGTCCGGGGCGTGCAGGAGTTGATCCCAGAAATTTTGAACTTGAATTCCTGTTTGTAGGAGGGCGTTTGATACGGATGTATCGCGCTTTTTTGCATAGAGTTCTACATCCCAGTTCCAAAATACTGCTTTAGCATTAATCGCTGTTGCTAACTTCGGTATTCCTACAATCGGGTCATCTTGAATTATCAGTAATTGACTGCCTGATTCGGCGTAACCAGAGGAGAGTTTTTGTAAGCAGCCGATCATGTATGTGACTCTGGCTGGTGCTACGTCAGATCGATCGAGAATATTGCGATCCAGACAAAAAACTCCAACTACTTTCCGGCTTTGCTGGCGCGCTGTTGCCAGTCCGATGTTGTCAGAAATACGCAAGTCGCGGCGGTGCCAAAATAAAATTAAATCAGACATTTTTTTGATTATATTTTAACTTTATACAGTTCTCCGTAGGGTGCGCAATGCGCACCTTACCACTATACAATAAGTAAGGTGCGAAATGCGCACCTTACAGATAGATTATCTGCGTCCAGGACGGTCTGCTTTAAGTCAAAAAAGGACGCGCTAAGAAAAAGCTAGAAATTGATTTTGCGTCAATTGGTTCACCAGCTAAGATAGCTTTTTCTAATTCTTCGGGAGTGAATAAAACTGTCTCCATGTCTTCATCATCGTCTTGTGCTGGGGGCTTTTCCAATTTTTCCAAATCTTGTGCTAAAAAAGCATAAATGATTTCATCGGAATAACCGGGGGCGAGCAAAAATTGCCCTAATTTTTGCCATTTTCCGGCGCGATATCCGGTTTCTTCTTCGATTTCGCGTTTGATAGTTTCGGCGGGGCTTTCATTGATTTCGACAGTACCTGCGGGAAATTCTAAAATTCTCCCTTTGGCGGCGAAGCGGTATTGCTGCACCAATACGAGTTTACCTTCGGGAGTGACGGGAACTGCAAGTGCTCCGCCGGGGTGGCGAATACATTCCCATTCACCTTCGGAACCGTTGGGAAGGCGGAGGCTAGCTACGTCAAAGTTGAATTTGCGCCCTTTGTAAAATAGGCGCTGTTTGAGGAGTTGGGGTAGTTCTTGACCGATCGACATAAGCGACAAGCGAATAATGTTTGATTGCACCGATTTAAGACATCATAGGCGATCACCGCCCGGAATTTTGCTCAATTTCTACACTTTCATTTTTTCCACTCCTGAACAGTTTACCGTTTGCAGGAGTTGGGCGATCGCACTTTTCGTCACTGGATGCACCCAATCCGGGGCAATTTCTGCTAAAGGTACTAATACAAAAGCTCTTTGGGTCATCCGGGGATGAGGTAAAGTCAGTGTCGGAGTATCTAGGATTAAATCATCATACAACAGCAAATCTAGGTCTAGGGTTCGCGGCCCCCATTTTTCTCGGCGAATCCGATTAAATTTTGTTTCAATTTCTAATAAAGTTGCTAGCAATTGTTGTGGTTCTAGCGCAACTTCTAGGATGGCACAGGCGTTGATATAATCGGGTTGAGGCGGCCCGACGGGGGCGGTTTGATACCAGCTTGAATGAGATTTTACTGTGATTTCTGGAGTATTGTTGAGGGTGGCGATCGCGCTAGAGAGTGTGGCGAGGGAGTCGCCTAAGTTGCTACCGAGGGCGATCGCGCATTTTGTTAATTTCATTAATTGGTAATTGGGAATTGGGAATTGCTTTTTCAGTAACGCAGGGGCGGGCTGATCGATTTCCTTGGCTACCCCAAATATTTCGGGTAAAACCCTTATCTACAAGCCCTTTTTGGGGAAATTATGACAATACAAAATAATATTTTAATCAAACCTTAATTTGGGTTTAAATTTTATTTATTATCATTGACAATTGTCAGCATTTAGTTTAAAAAATAATGAGTTTGCATTGGCGGTTAATTTCAGCTTTTATTTGGGCAACGGTTTTTTTTGCCGCAAGTACGTCAGTATCTTTAGCAGAAACTAAGGAAAGCTATCTTACCCTAGATTCGGACGGCAGTCAATCTTTTGCGAGTTTAGTGCAGCAGGCGGAAGATTTAGCCACATTATCGATCGCCCGCCAGTTTCAAGAAAATCCGGCAGTAACAGAAGTTACGGTGATAATTACAGCCGATCGCAGCCGACAGTTTGTTCCGGTTTTGCGATCGAGAGTATCCCGCAGCCAGTGGCAGAAAAATGGGAGAATCGAACAGTGGACGAGATATTTTGCGGATGCTAAATTGCTGCTGGGATTCATCGACGGCAACATTTCGCCCGCAAATTCCGGGCCTTCGCAAAGAATTAATGTACCAGGGCCTAGTCGGCCGGCATCCCGACAAAACGATCCGGGTTTTCGAGATGATTGAAATTCAATTATCGGGAATTGGGAATTGGGAATTGGGAATTGGGAATTGGGAATTGGTAATTGTAATTGGTAATTGGCTGAGTCAGTCATGGAGGCAGAAACCGGGTTTTTTCCGAATTACTGGTTTATAGCCTTTAATTTTGGTAAAAAACCCGGTTTCTTTGGTATTTATGCCTCCAGGACTGTAAAGATAATAAATTTAACGTATTTTTAACCAAAATATTCCCCTAATTTAATTAATCAGAAGTTTAACTATCCTTAATTTAACAGTAGTAAATTTCTATTGAGACTCGTCTTACTAGGGATGTTGGGTTTAAAAGTAATTTATGTCTAAAATAACTCGCCGACAACTGCTAATTTTCTTCGGTAGCAGTGCAGCTACCACTGTGCTTGCTCCTGGCCTAACTAAAACACTCTTCGGCATCAATTCCAGCGATGCCCAAGCTATAGCTCCAACATCTTTCACTCCTGTAAGACTTCCCCACCCGCTGCCAATTTATCGAGAACTGCCGAGCTTCCTGCCGACAGCCTCGGGCGGAGCGGGCGGACTGGGAACAGTGCTCAGTGCTTCACAAGATACTAAATTAACCAGCTACAACGTGGTTGACGATGTGGTTGTGCCACCGGAATACGAACGTTATGTGATTCTCCGCTGGGGCGATCGAGTTTTCCCCGATTCGGCAGACTATTTCGGCTACAACAACGACTATACAGGCTTTGTCGGTCTGGGCGGCAGCACTGAAGACGGCTATCTTTGGGTTAACCACGAATACGTATCTTTCCCGATGTCGAAAGTGTCGCCCGAAGCCCCGGCAGATGTGGCATCTTTTCCAGCGACCGATCGCACCGTCCTCGGTATAGACTTATCCGTAAAGAATCGGGCTACCCTCGGCGAATTCCTGTACAATCTCGGTGGTTCCATCGTCCGCATCACCAAACAAGCTAATGGGAGATTTGGTGCGATCGCCCGCGACCCCCTCAACCGACGCATCCACGGACTTTCCGGCCTCGGAATCAACAGCCAGCGTTCCGACAAATACAAAGATGTCACCCGATGGGGAACCAGACAAGGTGACAACAATTACCTCACAGGTACAGGCCCTGCTGCTACCCAAGTCTTCGCAGCAGTCAACAGCGACGGACTCGGCAACCGCATCATCGGCACAGCATACAACTGTTCCGGCGGCACCACCCCGTGGGGCACAATCCTCTCCGCCGAAGAAAATTTCCAAGGTAGCGAACTATTCTTCGTGGGGGTTCAGGAAGGCGTCAAACCCAACGGTGGCCAAACCGGCTACGCCAAAGGTACAACGGGTGAAGAATTCGGCTTAGTCGGCGAAAAATACGGCTGGATGGTAGAAGTCGATCCCCAAGATCCCAACTTCCGCCCCCGCAAACACACCGCTTTAGGCCGTTTCCGCCACGAAAACGTCGCCATTCGCGCCGAAGCCGGACGCAAGTTAGTAGTGTACATGGGGGACGATCGCCGCGGCGGACACACCTGGAAATTTGTCAGTAACGGTACTGTCACAAATCCCGCAGCTAAAACCAACAGCCAATTATTGGAAGACGGCGTTTTGTACGTCGCCCAATACAATCGCAACGGTGCGGGAAGATGGCTGCCGCTGACCCTCAATGCCCAAACCAATCCGGTGAGCCCTAAAAAAATGGCAGAAGCCGAATTGGCAAGTTTTGGCAAAGCTCAAAGAGATGGCAATACTCGCTTGCCAAAACGCGCTGGAATTGCTGGTCAAACCGAAGATGGCGGTTCTTTTGTAGTAGATACAACTAATGAAGCAACAGCACTTTCCGGCTACAAAAATAAAACTCTAGCTAATTTTTACAGCAGCCAAGGTGCGGTTTTAGTTGATGCTTTCTTAGCTGCTAATTTGATTGGCGGTACTCCAACGGCGCGGCCGGAAGATTTGGAAGTTAATCCTACTACTAAGGAAGTTTTCATCTCCTATACTGATGGCGCACCGGGCAGCGATGGCTATCCAGATTCTCGGATTTTTACTGTTGCTAAATACGGTAGCGCGCTCAATAGCACTCAGCAGTCGGGAGGAATTTACAAAATAATTGAAGACAGTGCCGATGGTGCTGGTTTGACTTTCCGCTGGCAGCGTTTTGTGCAAGGTGGAGAAGCCGGAACAGTAGCTGGGGCCGGATTTGCGAGTGTGGATAATTTGGTTTTTGACCCTCAAGGCAATATTTGGGGTGTGACTGATATGTCTACTTCTACGCACAACGGTTTTGATGTAGGTTCTGTTGGGAAGCCAAATGCGATCGACCACACGAAAACTGGAAACGTCTCGGATTTTACGGGTGTTTTCGGCAACAATTGGTTGTTTTACATTCCGACTTCCGGGCCGAATGCCGGAAGTGTAATTCCGTTTGCTCAAGGCCCCAACCGCTGCGAAATGACTGGGCCGACTTTTGTGGGAGATACGCTGGTGATTTCGGTGCAGCATCCGGGAGAAGATTGCCCGATCGATGATGGTACTGTTTTGCGCCGCCAAATTGAAATGTTGGATTTAAACGGTGCTGTTTTCAATCAAACTCGGACTGTTGCTCGCGGCAGTTTGTGGCCCAGTAATATTGAGAACGATCGCCGTCGTTCGCCCATGCCGTCGGTGATTGGGATTCGCCGCCGGCAAACAAATCCGACCGGCCAGTTTGTCTAGAGTCATCCGCTAGATTGTAGGCAATATCAGTAGGGACATGGCATTGCCGTGTCCCTACTTTTCAGTTTGTTGGATCATTGATTTTAATCTTATAGCAGTTCTCAACTGAGTTCGCCCCCGTGCGCGATTGCTTTCTTGCCAATTACCAATTACCAATTGCCAATTACCAATTACGAATTATCGGATATCCCTCACCTAAACGAGAAAAAATATATCCGTATTTTCACTGATAAGTATGACTATTATGACTGCAACTAATGAAAAATAAGACCTTAAGTTTTACGTCAAAACTTTTGAGAAAGGCTAAGCTAGAGCTAATCGGACAAATTAGCTCTTATCAAAAAAATGCTTTATTCACTTTTGCCCAAATCTCAAGTCAAAGTTCGAGTTTTAAAACAGTTAGCAGCCGCCATTTCGGCGTCTTTAGCCCTCAGTGCAACAACCAGTTTGAAACCCTCGCCGGTATTAGCTGCTGGCGATATCCCTCCCCCTCAAACCTCGACTCAGCTAGCCGCAAAACCCGATTCTAGCTTGCAGTTAGGGCAGTTGCGCACCACTGTTCCGGTGCAGACAATGCAGCTCGATGCGGGTGGAGCTATCCCGATCGCGATCGGCGGTATGATAGTTATGCTGGTGCTGCCACTATTTTTTGGTGGATTAGTCGTAATTGGCGATCGCGAAGTTGGCATTGTCAGTAAAAAGTTTAGCTTCAACGGCAAATCTTTGCCCCCAGGAGACTTAATTGCCTTAAACGGTGAAGCGGGATACCAAGCTGATACATTACCTCCCGGTTGGCACTGGGGTTATTGGCCTTTGCAGTACAACGTCCGCAAAGAATCTTTAACAATAGTTCCGCAAGGCGAAATTGGCTTAGTTATTGCAGCAGGCGGCGAGTCAAATCCGCCCCAGCGCATCCTCGGAAAAATCACAGAATGCGACAATTTTCAAGATGCTCGCAAATTCCTCAAAGAAGGCGGCGAAAAAGGTCGGCAACTCGGCATCTTGACGGGCGGTAGCTATCGAATTAACACGGCATTATTTACAGTTATTACAGCAGCAAATGCTACCAAACACGGGATGACAGCCGAACAGTTGAAGCTGTACACAATTGCCCCAGATAAAGTGGGAATTGTCACAACTTATGACGGCGTTCCGATTCAAGATGGCGAAATTGCTGGGCCGATTATTCCGAATCACGACAACTTCCAAAACGCGCAAAAATTCATCACCGCAGGCGGGCGGCGCGGTTTGCAGGAACAGGTTTTGCTTTCCGGTTCCTGGAACTTAAACCCTTGGTTTGTCGGGGTTGACCAGGTGGCAATGACCGAAATCCCGATCGGCTATGTCGGCGCAGTCATTTCCTATGTCGGCAAAACCTCCGAAGATGTCAGTGGCGCAGCTTTCACCCACGGAAATTTAGTAAATGTCGGCAACAAAGGCGTGTGGGTGACACCTCTTTATCCCGGCAAACATCCGCTGAATACTCGCATTTTGAAAGTAGAATTAGTACCAACTACTAATATTGTATTGAACTGGTCGGGTAAAACAGAACGGCACAGTTACGACTCTAAACTTTCGTCTTTAACAGTGCGTTCTCAAGATGGTTTTGCCTTCGATTTAGAAGTAGCTCAGATCATTCACGTGGGAGCTTTGGATGCTCCGAAAGTCATCTCTCGCGTCGGTTCGATGCAGAATTTAGTTGACCACGTTTTGCAGCCGACAATCGGCAATTATTTCCGCAACTCTGCTCAAGCTTATTCTGTCTTAGATTTTCTCTCCGCCAGAAGCGGCAGACAAGCGGAAGCTGCCGAGTATATCAAAGCAGCTTTGCGCACCTACGACGTGCAAGCAATTGATACTTTGATCGGGGATATTTTGCCGCCCGCAGAGTTGATGCAAACTCAAACAGACCGCAAAATTGCTCAGGAACAGTGTAAGACTTATGAGGTGCAGCAAATAGCACAAACTCAGCGGCAACAATTAGTCAGAGAAACTGCTTTAGCCGAGATTCAGCAAGAGATGGTAAAATCCGAACAAGGCGTGAAGATTTCTGAGTTAAAAGCGAATTCTCAAGTCAAACAAGCTCAAGGCGAAGCAGAATCAATTCGGGTGAAGGGAAATGCTCAAGCTGAAGCTTATCGCGCGGGTGTTGTGGCTTTGGGTGGTTCCGGTTATACAGCTTTGCAGTTAATGCAAATTATCGGCGATAGTCATGTGCGAGTTGTGCCAGATGTTGCGGTTAGCGGTAATGGTAGCGGTGGCGGTTTGGTTGACGGTTTGCTGGGAATGATGATGTGGAATCAAACGAGCAAAAATGGGGAAAATGGTGGGGAATTACCTGTAGTTAAGTTACAGAAATCGGAGCCTGCTGTTTTGGAATCTGCGGTCAAGTTGCCGGTAGCCAAGGTGCAATCTCGCGCTAATTCGCCAGTTGCTAAGTCTGAGACTGATATTGATTCGCTGTTTGATGAATTGCCGTTTGACGATCGATCTTTTAGTTAGGCTGTGCAGTTTGTAGTGAGGACGACCGTCCTCTCTGAAAGCTTTTAGTCCAGGACTAAAGTCCTTACTACAAACAACTTTATGCAGTATTACAAACAAGTTTATGCAGTGGAAAGAAAACAGCCGGCGAGACGCTGAAAAACTCTGCAAGTTTTTGTATGTGTTCGGTGGTAAGTTGACGCTTTTCATGGAGGATATCTGAGACAATAGACTCGGTTTTAAAAATAGGAACTAGGTCTTTTTGTCTGAGCTCAAATTCTTCGATTAAAGCTTTTAACAGTTCTATCCCATAAATGTCAGGTATGGGTTCTAAAGTTTGCTCGTACTCATAAACCAGGGTTCCTAGTACGTTTAGATAGTCGCGTTCGTCTGGAGTCAGTTCGCCTTTATCCAACAGAGAGTCGATCGCTTTTTGAGTTGCAATTAATTCCTCTTCAGCAGTTATGGGTCGGGGAGGAAATATTTTGAGTAGTTCGATATAAGCGCTAGAATTTTTCATGTGAGT
>JAYUGZ010000954.1:0-7065 GCA_043767465.1 Cyanobacteriota bacterium | reverse complement strand
GGCAAACTTTTTTGCAGTTTTTCTAAGCTGGCATTCTTGACTTCTTGGCGAAAATAGTATACTCGTTTCGGATTGCCGAGGTCGAGAGCTTGAGCAATTTTATCATCGCGATCGCCCGCTTGGATCATCGCCTTCACCCACAGCCAAATCCGAAACTTACCAGTCAAGCCCGCCACAATCCTCAAACCAGGCTCGCTCCGGGCCGTTAAGCCCGCCAATAACTCTAAAGCACCGGAGGTATTGCCCTCCCGAATTGCATCGGCTAGCCCGAAGGTATTCTGGGCATTACAGTGCACCAGTGCAGCAACTTCCTCGGGATTCAGAGGTTGGCTGCGGTTGCCGGCAAACAGCAGCAATTTTTCGAGTTCGTTGTATAGCTGGCGCGTATCGCTACCGATGGATTCGGCCAAAAGTTCGATCGCGGTGGCGGTCAATTTTACATTCATTTCGGCGGCAACTTGGCGCACCCGCTGGGCTAATTCCTTGTCATTCCAAGGCGGAATCGGTGAAAATTCTCGAAATTCGGCAGACTTGGCGAGTAACTTGGTAGATTTGAGCCGGCTGTCGGGTTTTTTGACGGATGTCAGCAGCAACACCGTGCTAGGGGGAATCACCGGCAGCGTCCGTTCCAATTGGGCTAAAAGTTCCGCAGAGCACTGCTGGGTTACAGTCGTATTTGCGAGCCAGACAAAACGGCTGCCGGTACCAAAGGGTGGTGTTAAAGCTCGATCGAGTCCTTCAACCACAGCGTCGGCTCGATCGGCAACAATTTTGTCATAGTTAAAACTAGCCCAATTGGGGTCGAGGGCAGAGGAGCGCAAACTTGTGACTGCTTGCGCGATCGCAAAGTCGTCTTCCCCCCAAAACAGGTAAATTGGCATATTTCAAGGTTAGGAGCCCAAAAAAATCAGATTTGCACGATCGGCAAGTCCAACATATCCTGGATCAGACTGTTGGAAGCCCGCAGCATAATATAAAATTTGGTGTGGGAGTATTTCACCGCGAGGAAATCAAGATTGGATGATACTTATCAAGCTTACGTAAATCGGGTAGCGCGAATGACGCTGCTGGACTCCTACAAGTCCCAGGTGGAACACATTCAGGAATCTCCAAAATTTAAGCCTGATGAAGCCGGTCACAGAACTGCTGTACCTTTTCCGGGTTATTCGGTGATTACGCCACCTGCGGGGGAAGATGCAGAAAATACTGCACTATATAGTAATTTAAACTCAGTCCAACAACGACTATTGCAGGAAATCGCGGACGGTGCGCTGGTGGCACTGCCTCCTGATAGTTTCCATTTAACCGTGGCTGATTTGATTTGGAGCAGCGCTTTCCAAGACGCCTCTGAGAAAAATCCCGAATTTGAGGGACAACTGCGCGATCGCATGAAAGATCGTTTTGTCGCCTGCAAACCCCTAGCGGGCGGCCCCCCCATTCGCTGGACTGTGTTGGGGTTGATGGTGATGACTAGGGCTGTGGGTGTGTGTTTGGCACCGACGGACGAAAATTCTTACAAGCAAATTCTGGAGTTTCGTCGATCGATCTATCAAAATCTCGATTTAATGGCTTTGGGAATTGAACAGCAATATCATTTTACGGCACACATTACTCTGGCTTATTTTGGGGACACCGGGCCGAACCTAGACCGCGCTCATTTGTGCGGGCTGATGTCTGAGTTAAACGACCAATGGCTTGACACGCCTCAAGATCTGTGCGTGCACCGAGCCGAACTGCGGAAGTTTGACGACATGAACACCTACATCCGGCAACCGGATTGGCCTGTTTTGGAGTTTTAACCAAGGGGGAAGAAGTTCGGCAACGGATTCGCTCCACGGATGTAACGGATTTCAGTCCGATGGAAGAGGGAAGAGGGAAGAGGGAAGAGGGAATATTTTCTCTCTCTCTCGTTCTCCCCTTCTGCCAATATCCCACTCTTTACCAGCTCGCGAAGCCGTTATAGCTCTCTCTCCCACTCTCCACCTCTATCCATCTCCTGTGTTTCAATAGTCAGGATATTGCCGATTAAGTGCTTTAATTATTTTTGTTTGACAGTAAAGTCAAGAAAAAAACTTATGATAAACCAGGAAAAATCATTAATTCTGGTTTTTAAATTTTTAATTAAAAAGTGACAGTACACGTTGTTGGTATAGGTTTAGATGGAGCTGCTGGGCTGAGCGAATCGGCGCGACAGGTTGTAGAAATGGCTGCTTTGCTCATCGGGAGCGATCGGCATTTGAGCTATTTTCCCCAGCAATCCTGCGAGCGTTGGGCGGTAGCAGATTTAACCGAAGCAATTCTGGAAATTAGGCGTTGGTTGGCCGCAGATGCGAATGTAGAGCCAGATGCAGGGACTTTTTCGTCCCCCTCCACCCCTTCGCATCAACTCATCGTAATTTTAGTAGCCGGCGACCCGCTGTTCCACGGCTGGGGAAAGCTGCTAATTTCCCAACTGCCGCCGGATAAATTGACTTTTCACCCCCATGTGAGCTGCGTGCAATTGGCCTTTAACCGCTTGCACATTCCTTGGCAGGATGCTCATTTTGTCGGTTCCCAGGGACGTTTTTTTGAGGAACTGACGGCAAAACTCAAGCTGGGTGTTGAGAAAATTGCGGTACTCGCAGACGAAACTCGCACTCCGGCGACGATCGCAAATTTGGTGAAAGCTCTAGATTTGCCCACACGCTATCAGTTTTGGGTTTGCGAAAATTTGGGTTCCGCCGAAGAGCGCGTGGGTTCCAGGTCTCTAGAAGGTTTGCTGGGAGAGTCTTTTGCACCGCTCAGCGTGGTGGTGATGCTGCGGGTGTCCCCGCCGACAGAAGCTTTGGATTTGGGAAAGTTGCCTTTGTTGGGCATTCCCGATGCAGCTTTTATCGGTTGTGGCGACAGGCCTGGTTTGACGGTGGAACGGGAGGTGCGGGTGTTGGTGCTGGCACAATTGGCTCTGAAACCGGAACAAGTTGTCTGGGATGTGGGTGCTGGTAACGGTTCTGTGTCGATCGAGATTGCTCGTTTATTCCCGCAGTCTGAGGTATACGCGATCGAGCAAACGGTTTCTGGCACTTCTGTGATCGAACTCAATTGTCGCCGTTTTGAGTTGCAAAATGTGTTTTCGATTCACGGAACCGCCCCGGAAATCTTGCATCGCTTGCGTCCGCCACACCGGATTTTTATCGGTGGTAGCGGTGGAGGGTTGACTAAAATTTTGGGCGTTTGCGCGCTGCGGCTGCTCGCTGGAGGGTCGATCGTGCTGGCTTTGGATGTTTTTGAGGATATTGCTACTGTTTTAAGCTGGATTGGCGATCGGGTGCGCCGAGAACCGTTCTGGAGTTACCGAATTGTGCAGGTGCAGTTATCGCGTTCTGTTTCTGCGGGTAGTTTGACTCGTTTTGATGCGCTGAATCCAATTTCGATTGTGACGATCGATCGACATTTGAATTAATTTTAGACTTTTAACCGCTGATTAACGCTGATTGATGGCTGTGTTATCTGTATTTTTCTTGGGGTTTTAGTTTCTGGGTGATTGAGTCTAATCTTTTTTTTACCGCAGAGGGCGCAGAGGGCACAGAGGAAGAGGGGAAGAGAATTACTAGGACTTGCACACTCACCATCAGAAACCCGGTTTCTTAGCTTAAGTCCTATTTACATTGACAACAGTACGGCTGCTGTTGCTAGCAATAACAGGATTCCGGCTGCACCTGCTAGGGGTTTTGCTCCTATTCCTGTCATCCATTCGGGTATTCGGCCTGTGGGATTAATTATTCCTTCTGTATCTACGATAGTTATACCCCAAATCCACCCGGCGTGCAGTCCGATCGCTAATCCTAAACTACCATTGTCAGCGATGCGGGCTAAGGTTAAAACTACGCCCATCAGCCACAATCCGGGTAGTTGCGGTATAGTTTCTTTGGCGGCCCAAATTAGGTGGGCGATCGCAAAAATGAAACTGGCGATCGCACCTGCGGTTAATATTGAGTAATCTTGCTGGAGTAGATTTTGCAAACAGCCGCGAAAAATTAACTCTTCTGTCGCGCTAATCCACACTGCTAATAACAGAGTCACCAGAGTGGAAGGTTTGAGAATTGTATCCCAAGGATTAATGATTGTTTTGCCTGTTGCGGTTTGAACCTTGCTACTTTGCAGTTCGATCCAACCGGCGGTTAATTGCGCGCCAAACAAAACTGCTAAGCTGACTATTGCTAATGTTAATCCCAGCAGCGAGTATCTGTAAGTTGAGGGTTGCCAATTCCAACCCCAATCGGCAAAAGATGCACCTTCGATCCAAGTTGTGGCCCACAAAATTAAGGGAACAATTAAGTAGAGGGAAGCGAGTAAAGGCAGTTTTTTGTTGCCCAAAGGTTGGGGCGGATGCCATTTTAGCGCGATCGCCAGTATAATTGCTACGGGCAACCACAAACAAGCCCAAGTTGAGAAAAAAACAATTACTTTGACAATTGCCGGTATTGATGGCGACAGCAGTCGCAGATTATTCAGGCTGTTCCACATTTAAGCGATTGTCTCACAACTATTCGAGAGTGCGGCAATTTATGGGTAATAAGACTTACGCTGTTAAACCCGGTTTTTGCCGAATATGTTTGGTTTGGCGATCGGATATTTACTAATAATGTCAAATCCGGTTAGATCTGAATTATACCGCAGTACGAGTGGTGCAAGATGCACAATTAACCGAATATGATATGAATTTTAAATTTATCTTCACCTTTGTGGTGAGAAAGCATTATTCGTCGGCATTACCTGCTTCGTCTTCCTCGCTTGAGCTCTTATTTTGATTCCGACTGCGATCGCCATCTACCTGAATCAGGTGAATATGCTTGTAACCCAACTTGATTTGAAACTGATCTCCCGGTGTTAACCCCATCGATTCAGTGTAAGCCGTACCGATCACAATTTGACCGTTTTTGTGGACGCTTACCTGATAAGCCGCCTCTCTACCCCGCCCGTCTTTTTTGCCTTCTGAACTTAAGGGAATCCCCTTGGCCGCCAGCACAGCGTTGTAAAAGCCGGTGAGATTAACGCGGGTGCGATCGTTTTTTGTGATCGAGTAGTAGCCGCAGTGCTTGGCGGTTTCTCGCCGGGGTAAGTGAGCGACTTCTTTGAGTTTTTGAAGCAGGGCTTTTCCTGTAAGTGGAGCTGTGGCAGTTTCAATCATTATCTTGAGAAAATATCTGGGAATACCTGCGATTTGCAAATAGGCTTTTGTGCCAATTTGTAGCATTATCAAAAATATATACTTAAACTTATGCGTTTTACTAAAAATCTTTTTCAGCAAAACTATAAAAAGATAAAACTTTTGATGATTCTGCCTTCTGGCTGGTAATTTCTAGCTGCTTCCCCGGACTTCTTACCTGGAACCTCGGATCTCAACATCGATAGGACTTACGCAGTCGAACCACAGAAAACGGTTTTTTTACCATTAAAGGCTATGATGCAATATTTTCGTAAAAAAAACCCGTTTTCTGCGTAAGTCCCCGATTAAATCGCGATCGCGTGATCGTTGCCCAACTTCCCTCGAACCTCTGCTGTAAACATCCATCCGTTAAATCCGCTACAAAATCCGTTGCCGAACTTCCTTCAAAAGCGATCGATCCGGCGCTGAATTTGTCTCAGAGACTGGTACATTTCGGGTAAGCGGTTGTACACAGCAGCGGCTTTGAGAAATAGTTTGTGGGGAATTGCTGGAACACCCGTCACGATCGCACCTGCGGGCACGTCGCTATGAATTCCGGCTTTGGCTGTGGCGATCGCCCCGTTTCCAATTTTAGCCTGATTAGCAATTCCTACTTGACCGGCCAAAATTACATTGTTGCCAATTTCTACTCCGCCCGCTAAGCCGACATGGGCGGCAAAAGCGCAATTTTTCCCGATTTGACAGCCGTGACCGACGTGTACTAAATTATCGATTTTGGTATTCTGGCCGATGCGGGTTTCTCCTACTGCTGGCCTGTCGATCGCGCTATTGCAGCCAACCTCAACGCCCTCTTCCAATACAGTGCATCCAGACTGCTCCATTTTCACCCATCCTGTGGCTGTCGGCACGAACCCAAAACCTTCGCTCCCGATCGCCGCACCGCTGTGAATGACGCAATTTGCCCCGATGCGAGTACGTTCGTGAATCACACAGTTAGCGTGTAAAACTGTATTTTCGCCAATTACCGCATCTGGGTAAATTACGACATTTGGATGAATGCAAACGTTATTGCAGATTTTGACTTTTGCTTGAATAACTGTGTGGGGGCCGATACTGACATTTTCACCGATTTCGGCTGAGGGGTGAACTGTGGCGGAGGGATGTATTTCGGATGCTGGGCGAAATGGTTGGTAAAAAAGGGCGATGGTTTGAGCAAATAGCAATCGGGGATCGGCTGCGGAAATCCAAGCAATGTTGCGATCGCTGCATTGAGCTTGCAGGCTTGCGTCTAAGGGTAAAATTAAGGCGGAAGCGTTTGTGGTGGCTGCATGAGCGGCAAATTTAGCTCCTTCTATGTAGCTGATTGTACCGGAGGCGGCTTCATCGACTGGGGCGGGGCCTGTAATTTCTCGATCGTCCGCGCTGGAGGCTTTTAGGCTGTGGCTGTTGGCTAAATTAAGTTTTTCTACTATTTCGCTAAACTGCATAAATAAAAATTTGCTGTTAACACCTATTCCTCAAGGTGAAAATCATATCATGTCCGATTGTTTGTAGCCAGGACTTTAGTCCTCAGTCTTTATTGCCTAAAATTATCAGGACTGAAGTCCGAACGATCGAACCTGGAAAGGACTGAAGTCCGAACGATCGAACCTGGTTTTTCCGCATTCAAAAGCCCCCAACTTTACTCGGCAGTCTGGACAGACGCGCTGTGGAAGCTTGGAGGCAAGTATTTGTTAAAATTTATGGGTGCGATCGCCCATCCATGAGTTTAGCAGCGCCAATCGAAAAGGGAGCCGATCGTCTTCTGCTCCCTTTTCGATTGGCGCTGCTAAACTCATGGATGGGCGATCGCACCCATAAATGTTAACAAATACTTGCCTCCAAGCTTCCACAGCGCGTCTGTCCAGACTGCCGAG
>JAYUGZ010000953.1:0-7068 GCA_043767465.1 Cyanobacteriota bacterium | reverse complement strand
ATTCCAACTCCAACTCCGACGCCAATTCCAACTCCAATTCCAATTACAACTCCAACTCCGACGCCAATTCCTGCGAAAACTCCGACGCCAATTCCAATTCCAACTCCAATTCCCGCGGAAACTACGGCGCCAATTCCAATTCCAATTCCAACTCCGACGCCAATTATAATTCCAATTCCAACTCCGACGCCAATTCCCATTTCTGCGGAAACTCCTATTCCGACACCAACTCCAACTCCGACACCAATTCCAACTCCAATTCCGACACCAACTCCAACTCCGACACCAATTCCAATTCCAACTCCAATTTCAACTCCAATTCCAATTCCGACACCAATTCCAATTCCAACTCCAACTCCGACACCAATTGTGGAACCTGCGGAAATTCCAATTGTGACGCCGACTCCGATACTTACGGAAATTCCAATTGTGGAACCTGCGGAAACTCCAATTGTGGAACCTGCGGAAATTCCAATTGTGGAACCTGCGGAAATTCCAATTGTGACGCCAATTGCGCAACCTGCGGAAATTATAATTGCGCAACCTGCGGAAATTCCAATTGTGGAACCTGCGGAAATTCCGACGCTTGCAGAAATTCCAATTCCGACGGCTAAACCTGGGGAAATGCCGATCGCAAATCCGAATTATCCCATCGCCCCAACCGAAATCCCCAAACCTGCGGTAATTCCTGCTTCTGAAGACTGTATGTGCGATCGCCTAAATTTACCCGATCGCACTTCGATTTCCCGCCCCAACATCGCGGCAAATACCCTCAGCGGTACAAACAACAGCGATACTCTCACGGGCGGTAATATTAATGACAACATTAACGGTTTTAACGGCAACGACTTGCTAATTGGGTTATTCGGCAGCGACAATATTTACGGTGGTTTTCCCAGCCCGGTTGCTGTGGGCGCGGATGCAGACAGCGACACGATTTTTGGCAATGAAGATAGCGACTACATCGTCGGGCACGCTGGGAATGATGTGATTTATGCCGGGAAAGATGACGATTTGGCGATCGCAGGCAAAGATGATGACGTAGTTTGGGGCGACAAAGGCAACGATACCTTGCTTGGGGATGCAGGTGGCGATCGTTTATTTGGCGGCACTTCTGACTCGTCTGAGGGCGACTTAACAGGAAAAGATTTGCTTTTTGGCGATCGCGGCAACGACCTTTTATACGGGCAAGAAAGCGCAGATACTCTTGTTGGTGGCGGTGACAATGATACCATCTACGGCGGCAAAGGTAACGATCTAATTTGCGGCGAATCTGGCAACGATTTGCTGTTTGGAGATTTGGGAAGTGACACGATCTGCGGCGGCGACGGCGACGATACAATTTTCGGAGATATTGATAATATCGCGACGGATGGTAGCAATCAAAAAGATTATTTGGGCGGCGGAAGCGGCAACGATCTAATTTTTGGCAATCAAGATGCCGATAAATTGTGTGGCGGTGAGGGTAACGATACTCTGTACGGCGGCAAGGGTGATGATATTTTGATCGGGGGAATTGGCGACGATTGGTTGATTGGAGACTTGGGAAACGATACGCTGCAAGGGGGAAGCGGGCGCGATTACTTTTGCTTGACGGCGGGGGAAGGCGGCGATGTGATTGCTGATTTTAGGCAAGGTGAGGATTTATTAGTTTTGACGGGAGGCTTAAAGGGCGATCGACTCAGCATAGTTCAAAATGGCGCTGCAACCTTAATCAAAATTGCCAACACAGACAAAATTTTAGCTACCCTCAACGGCGTACCATCTAATCTCATCACACAACAAGATTTGAGAGTAATTGACTTTGGTTCGTAGTGAGGACTTCAGTCCTTCTTCGCTTGCATAAGCGATGTTATCATGGATTCACTCAGGGATTTTCGATAAAACTTGGGAGATTTGCAAAATGTTAGAAAAGCTTTTAGACAACAGGAATTTGTCTCTAATTGCCAAGCGGTATGCTTGGCAGTGTATCATCTTCAGTCTGTCTTTAAGTATCATTCTTGGCGGCTACAGATTGCCGGAGGCGATCGGACAGCAAACACCGACAGCAAACTACAAAACTTTTACCGAGTGGTGTGCCAATAAAGCTGATTTAAACCCAGAGGCTAGACGGACGGTTAATTCGTTGTTGACGCAAGCTGGAACTAATGAGTGCGAACCAGCTAATCTGAAGCTTTTAAGTCGAGCTGAATTCGATATTAGTCTCGATAAAATATCAGACATTACACCTCTGACCTCTCTGACTAAACTAACTTCCCTTGACCTGAGTTTCAATAAAATATCAGACACTACACCCTTGAAATCTTTGACCAACCTAACTTCCCTCAGCCTCTGGAACAATGAAATATCCGACACTACACCCTTGACATCTCTGACTAACCTAACTAACCTCGACCTTTCCGGTAATCAAATATCAGACATTAGTCCAATGGCACTGAAAAAGTGAGCAAAAAAAAATCTGTAAGGCAATATATATATAGATCATTGCCTTACAAACACAAAAATCTATCTCTATTATGTCAAATCGTGCGTCTATTCTCAAGCAACAATTTTTACAGAGTGTGGCCTTACCCTGGAAGGAGCTTCTACCAGACTTTAAAGTCCAAGAGCTTCTTGCTAACGAGAATGTGAGGTATTACAGCAGCGTCTACACACCGGTAGTCACCTTGTGGGCAATGATATCCCAGGTACTCGATCCCGACAAAAGTTTGAGTCAAGCCGTGAAGCGGATGAGTACGTGGCTCAGTGCGGCCTCCGTCAAACCTCCTTCTTCTGACACAGGGGCTTACAGTAAAGCTCGTCAACGACTACCAGAAAAACTCGTTCAACAGTTAGTACCCATAGTCGCAGAAGCCCTAGAAAACGAAGTTCCTTCTTTACAACAATGGTGTGGACGACGGGTGCGGGTATTAGATGGGACAACAGTATTGATGAGTGATACTGCTGCAAATCAAGCCGAGTATCCGCAACACAGCAATCAAAAACCAGGGTGTGGATTTCCCATCGCTAAAATAGTGGTACTCTTTTCATTACTAACTGGGGCTGTGGTATCCGCTGGCATAGCATCCTTGGCAACCAGTGAGATTGTGATGAGTCGTTTGATTTATGCAAATTTAGTCCCCGAGGATGTGATATTAGCCGATCAAGCTTACGGTAATTATGTCGATTTAGTTTTGGTAAAACAGCAAGGAGCAGACGCTGTTTTCCGTAAAAATCATCTCCGTAAAACGGATTTTAGACGGGGAAAAAAGTTGGGAATTGGCGACCACAAAGTCATCTGGAATAAACCCCAACAGTGTCCCAACCACATGACTGTTGAGGAATTCAAGGCATTGCCGTCAAGTTTCATCGTCCGGGAAGTATGCTTACGAATTAAGCGCCGCGGCTTCCGAGCTGAGCGGATAATTATAGTGACAACATTGGTGGATGCCAAGCGGTACACTGTTGAAAAATTGACTTCTTTATATGGATTACGTTGGTCGGCAGCAGAAGTCAATTTACGCTATCTCAAAACCACGTTAAAAATGGAGATGTTAACAGCTAAAACAAGGAGTGATGGTGCGAAAAGAAATCTGGACACACTTGTTAGCTTATACTTTATTACGTACGATTATGTGGCAGGCTGTATCTTCTTCAAAAAATACAGTTTTTCAACTCTCATTCCAGTCAACTAGGCAGCAGTTTAATCTGTTATTGACGCTATTGGCAACTACAGGAAAACGCCAACAACGACAATGGCGTCAATTGCTTTTGGAACAGGTGGCAACTAATTTACTCACAATTCGACCTGAGCGTTCTGAACCTAGGGTTTTGAAACTCCGGCCGAAACCGTATCCTCGAATGCAAGAACCTCGCTCTGTCTTGAAAGCTAAACTGCGAGCGTAATTAAGCCTTTTTCAGTGCCATTGGACATTAGTCCTCTAAAATCTTTGACCAACCTAACTAACCTCGAACTCAATAACAATCCGATCGCAAATAAAACCTGCCCCCTCAAACCAGAGTCTATCTGTGTCTTTTAAAGAAATTGGCAAAAACACTAACACATCCAAATACCACAACCAGCGCTGAGGAGGAATAGCTTCAGCCTTTCTGATTTCAGCTAAATTGACAAAGCGCGACAACTCATGATAAAAATCGTTTAGCTTTGCAATTAATTGGCGATCGCCCTTGATGAGCAATCTCTTCTCGGCTGCACTCAAATCAGACTCCATTTCTGCAAGGCGATCGCGAATTTGAAGCATTTCCAAGTGTTCTGCGCCGCTGACATCAGGAAACTCAACACTAACGCAATAGTTTTTTAACACAGAATTCATAAGCAACCAGATTTATCCAACTGGTTCGCAATCAAGACTTCAGTCCTTCCTTAGCTTAACTCAAGAAAGGACTAAAGTCCGAACGATCGAACCTAATTCCCTATTTAAAACCTGTCAACACCCCATAAATTGCCCAAATAGCCATCGCCCGCAAATAGTGACTCGCCCGAAAAGTCCCCCCAGCCGTAATTGCTTCGGGCGTCCGAAACTGCAACCCATTCTCATAAATCTGCTTCACCACTGCATCCGTCAACTTAAATGCCTTATCCTCCATTCCCATCTGTACCAAAAAAGCAGCCAACCCAAAATTAATCCCCGTCCAAACTTCCAAAGGATGAGTCGCATTCGGATTTTCCGGGGAACCGTTCAACATCACCCCATTCGCCGCGCCGAACTCGCCATCATTGAACTTTAAGAAACAAGATTCATAGACTGTTTTCAAAGCACTAACTGCACATTCTGGCGGCACAATATCCGGCAGTTTCAACAGTTTTGCGTAAAATTGACCGCACAATTGGTCGGCCATCACCACTTCGGAATTACTCTCGCTGTCCAAACGGTAATATTGACCGTTCCACAGTTTTTCCTGATAGCTAGGTCTTGCTTGTAGTAGCCAACTGTGATATAATGCAATCTTTGCTTGCGGATTAGGAATTATTTCGGGTGCTGCATCTTCTAAGATTTCGCCGATCGCGATCGCACTTTCCAACGCCGCCAACCACAAACCGCCGCAATACGCACTAATCCCTCGCATTTGCCAATCATCAAACGTCTGATCCGGCGCACCCGAATTCTCAGGAATGCCGTCCCCATCCTCATCAAAGGTTTTCAGATAAGCCAAAGCCTCAACAATTGCCGGCCAACACTCTTGCAAAAACTCACAATCTGTGCCACCAGTCAATAGGAAATCGCGATAAACCTGCAACACAAAATCGCACGGTAAATCCTTCCACAAATTGCAATCTTGATAGCTAGTATAATTCGTTTTCTCCCAAGGATGTTCGTTGGGAGCACCCAAATCGTGCGGTGTCGCACCGACAGCTTTCCTAATCGCCGCAGCTTGATTCCAGCCAATAACTCTCGGCGTGTCGTCACCCGCCGAAATTGCCCTCGCAAAGGCAATCATGACCGATTTTTCTAATTCAGGCCACAGCATCAACAAAGCAAAAGAACCGTAAAGCCGCACGTCTAAACTTTCGTACCAGCGGTAATCAATGCACTCCAAAACCCCAAATTGACCCTTTGGATCGCGTTCATCCGCCGCACTCCACAGAGTACCGCCGTCAGTTAAAATGTACAACTCATTAAACAGCGCCATTTTAAAACTATCTGACAAATCTGTCCGTTCTAAAATCGGTTTTTGCCAAGCTTCAATATTTTCGCGCCAAGTATCCGAATGCTTCATCGCCGTGCGAATAATCGGCCACACATTTTTGCCGTTGCGCCCGAAGAAATCAGTATAACGGCGGTAGTAAGAAACTCCCGATGCAAACTCAGTAACGGGCAAATCCCAAGCTATAATAAAGGGGATTTTGCGAGTTTTTCCTGGTCGAATAGTAAAGCGAACTGCGATCGCACAAGCCAACTGTTCCCCTGAGGCGGCGGCTGTCTCGTCTTTGTCATCCAACAAGAAACCTTCCGTAGCAAAGTGTCGCCAAATATCCTCGCCGTTTCCCGCCGGGTTCCAGCGAGTCTGATAGAATACTTCTACCGCCGGATTAGTGATAGTTGCGATCGCCCACTGTCCCTCCCCCTCTTGTGGCTGATCATTAGCACTCAACCGCGCCATCACGCAACCGAAACGGTGAAAATCTTCCACCAACAAATTCAAATTTCCGGCACTTTCTCCCCATCGGGGCTTATAGTCATAAAATGGACTACCATCATCTCGCACCATCACTTCCGGCGACTTGTTAGCATTAGTAAACCAGCCGACAATATTCTCCCAAGTTAACATGATGCTGAGAGTAATCGGCGCATCTGTCGGATTGTGCGCCACCCATTCAAACATAGCAACTGGGTAACTGGTTTCTTGATAATTGTTGGGTAAAATTGGCGAAAATTGCTCGCAACTTAATTGAGCCTCAAACACATTTTCGTAAACAAACCAACTGCGCGGATACAAAGCATGATAAGTCCCAGTATAAGACTTTCCCCCCGTTCCTTCAGCGTGCTGTCTCCCATCCGTTACATCCGTTAAATCCGTTACAAAATCCGCTGCCAATCTTCCTTCTTTTGGATACCATTTCCAACTAGATAAACTGCCATCTGTGGGCGGTTCAGTGGACAGTGCATAGGCTTGTTTCTTGCCTTTTGTTTCTTCAAACACGCTGAATTGACAAGCGGGCAAACTGCGAAAAATATGCTCGCCACCGTCGATATGCCAGAGGTTGAAGTCGCCACGGGGCGATCGCCCGATGCAGCCAGCACCGAACCCACCCAGAGGCATTCCGTGCCAGGGCCCGTCGTCGAGATTGCTTGCATAGCGGACTGTATAGGGATTGTCCCAACCGAGGCCGATGGGACGTTTCCAGGTGTGCGGAGGGATATTTGGGTTAAATGTGCGATCGTTATTCATGGAATTAATCTTAGCGCGCGATCGGCTTAATAATCATTTTTGATTTAAAAAATAGAGTATACGGGAGTGCCGTTTTCCTACATTTATAGAAATTTGCAACAGGCGATCGCCTAACGGGGAAGAATATCATCTAATCGCAGTTGCAAACTATTTAACAGAGGAGAAATAATACGTTCA
>JAYUGZ010000952.1:0-2859 GCA_043767465.1 Cyanobacteriota bacterium | reverse complement strand
GGAACGAAGCAATCACAGGGCCTTGCGATTGCTTCGTTCCTCGCAATGACATACTTAGCCCATCGTGCATCACGTCAGCCCTATTTAAGTCTAAATCTCTACGGACATCCCAGACTTTCTCGCGTAGAAACTCCCGTCACTGGATTGACACCATCTGCTTTTTCGCACATCATTGTTACTTGATAAGCATCGATAATCGCGTCCGTAAAATCTGCGCCGGAAATGGCAGCATCAAAAAACCGAGTTCGAGTCATAATTGCTTCTGTAAAATTAGCATTAGTCAAATTAGCACCGTCAAATGTAATTCTATCAGCCAAAGCACCGGAGAGGTTGGCACCTGATAAGTTGGCATTCAGCAAGACTCCCTTAGTCAAAATCGCATTGGTTAAATCAGCACCTTGAAAGTTGGTTCCCCGCATTTCAGCAGCGACGAATGTTCCTCCGGCTAAGTCAGAATTCGAGAAATCGCGATCGCACAAATTAATATTTGTATAATTAATAATTGTTTTCGGTAGTGCAAATGCCGGAGTAGCACTCAGCAGCACCCACCCAAAGGCTAACACTACACTTAAAATCAGGCTCAGGACAATTCGGAATACTCTTTTCATGATGATGGGAATGGGGAATTGGGAATGGGGCATGGGGCATTGGCCAAACAGGTCATGGGGCATTGGCCAAACAGGTCATTGGGCATTGGAAGCAACAAATAACCAATAACCAATAACCAATAACCAATAACCAATAACCAATAACCAATAACTAATTAAATCGCTTTACCCAATCTTCCCCGACGCGAATTGTCAAGTCTGACTCGATTTCACCAGTAGAAGATGCTTCAATTTTACCGTCGCCTAGCACTTTTTGCAGGAGATTTGCTGCTTCTAAATCGCCTTGCTGCACAATAATTTGACTTTGACGCTGCTTGTCGGGCCAATCCTGGACTACAGATACATTGGAAAATCCCTTTTTCCTGAGAAATTCAGCGACTGTTTTGGCGGTTTTCGGGTTGCTAGAAGCGTTTTGGACGGCGATTTTGAGGTTGCTGGGTAAAATGGACTGGCTGGGATTGGGAAATCGCCCTTGGGCAAAATCTGGCGCGCTTTGCTTGAAATATTGTGTCATAATTCGATCGCGCCCAGCAACATCTAAAATCCAATAACTCCTCAAATCCCCTTGTGCTGAGCTAGAGCGTCCGGGCAGCATTACCATTTTAAAATTATCTCGCTCCAATTGCAAACCGAAATTTGCGATCGTCAATATTTCCTCAAAATTTAAGTTTGTATCCACATATTTTTGCATCAATCGCACAATTTGTGGCAAGCGCACCAATACTGAGGGACTTGCGAGGCGGTTGCGCATAGCTTGAATTAAAGATTGCTGTCGCCCAATTCGCCCGATATCTCCTAAACCGTCATTGCGAAATCGAGCAAATTGTTCTGCTTGTTCTCCGTTGAGAGTTTGCCATCCCTGTGCTAAGTTTATTTTTAACTTTTGAGCGCTATCTGTATAGGACATCGCGCGAGGTACAAATACCTCAACTCCGTCCAACAAATCGACTAATTCCCGAAACGCACCGCTGCTGATTCGCGCGTATTTTTCAATTGTCGCATTATTCAGGATACTGCTAACTAATCGCGTCGCCAAAACTGCTCCTCCTCTGGCATTGGCTTCGTTAATTTTGCTGAAGCGAATTCCGGGAATTGCTACTTTTGTATCTCGCGGAATTGAAAGCAAACTAATAGATTTATCTCTGGGATCGAGGTGGAATAAAAGTATTGTATCGCTGCGGCCGTTAAAAATTTTACGGGAATTGGCTGATGCTGCCGGCACGCGGTCAATTCCCAGGATCAATATATTAACAGGCCGCGATAGGCGGTATCCCGGACGGTTGGATGTATAGTTAAAGCCCGTAGCATCTAGGAATTTGCTAATAATTTGCGGTTCCACGGGGGCTAAGAGGGCGGTAATTGCCCCGATTGCTGCGGAGATGGCGGCTGTGAAAATTAGCAAAAACAGCCAAAATATATACAGGACTAATTTGGGCTTTTTTCTAGATTCGCGATCGACTGATTTATCAAAGTTTCGTTTAAAGATTGACAAGTTTTTCATTGACTTGCTGTTGATTATTGCATTTTTTCAGCTTTGCAGTAAAACTTGGGCGGTGCTTCTAGAAAGTATTTGAACAAAGCCGGACACAGCCAGCCTTCGAGATTTTTCGCTTCCCACCGATACCAGTTACCGCCGTATTCTGCTTTAAACCACACCATTTCTGCTTGATATCCGGGAAATGGATTGGCTGAAAATAATAGTCGGAAACCTCGATCGGCATTGGGAATATCTGCGACGAGCACTTCAATCATTTGGGGTACGCCCTGAACAAACGGTTCTCGGATAAGTCCGGCTCGCTCGTCGTCAAAAACCCAGGTGTACTGTTCGCGATAGGGGTAAATTACCATCATGGCATTTGACATCGAATTCTCCTTTTTTTATTTAGTTTTTTGGGATATAAATGCCAGTCTTGATACATTATATTCGGTGGCACGGAAGTTGTGTAAAATCGGATTTTAGCGCCCTGTTTTAATGCCAATTTAAAAAATATTGGTACAATTCTTAATCTTATGCCAATTATTAAAAGTCGCAGTTCCCCGCACTCCTCACGGCAATGCCGTATCCCTACAGATGCTCGCGTACAATTTATCTGTCGCCAGACTTTTGAGAATTCCTATGGGTTTCTCAATTTTAGATAATTATTCTTTTAATATAGTCCAATAAACGATAATTATTGTGGCATTTATTTGATAATATATGCCTATTTTTATAATAATTATTATTAGGTTCGATCGTTCGGACTTTAGTCCT
>JAYUGZ010000951.1:0-7076 GCA_043767465.1 Cyanobacteriota bacterium | reverse complement strand
AACCGGGATTTTAGAGGGGTATGGATTGAAGGTTGTCAGGTTTACGAATGTTGAGGTGTTGCAGAGTTTTGAGGGGGTTTGTGGGGAGTTGTTGGGTTTGATTGAGGGTGATTTTTGAGGCTTCTTCACCCTGGCGCCCCCCTTCTTAAGGGGGGGACATGAAGGGAGGGGAGTTGAATGGGTGGGTGAATGCGATCGCACTTTTTGACTTATTCCAAAAAGGCGATCGCCTTCTCACCTCCGACAAAATGCGACGCCCACTTTGATGTCTAATTCATCTCCTAAACATTTGCTTTATAAAGAAGCCCAGCTTCTAGAGATTCTTTGGTGATCGTTCCATTGCTGTTGTAGAGGTAAGCAGCTTGCTGTCCAGGAATTGGTAATGACTGTCCTCTGGGAGCATTCATACTGGCGGGGTAAAGAATCGACAGATAGCTTGTGGCTAAATCCGCACCTGTGGGAATGTTTTTAGTTTGAAGATACTGTCGGACTAACGGGAGTTGCTCAGTCGCAGACATTGCCCGGATTTGAGTAGGGGTTTTACCAACTTCGTTTGCCCCGCCCCATGCACAGAATTGAATCAACCCTCCACATCCTTGATCTCCACCCCAGCCAGCGGCTGGGTTAATCTCTCCATCGACACCCGTCTCAGTGACCATGATAATCGGCAGATAGTCTCTGTTAATCCCTAGCGCGTCTGATATTTGGTTTAGTCCTTCAATAAAAGCTGGTTTTTCCCAGTCGGGAATGTGAGGGGAGCGATTAATGATTTTAGCTCCTTTGCTACCTGATGATGAGTTGCCAGAGTTTCCCGGAGGAGGATTGACAACAGTACCTCCTCCTTCTGTTAATCCTTTATCGCGAGCTGCAAGATAAGCAGTCAGAGGATTATCGGTCAATTCCTCAACTGTCTGCCAGTTTTTGCGATCTTGTGGTACAAGTCCCTTCACTGTTAAACCATTAGGTTTAGATGGTGTAGGTTTCACCTCAAGATGTAGATGTGGTGAAGCTGCACCTGTTGACCCCGATGTTCCAATTACTGTGCCTGCTTGAATGACATCGCCCTCAGAGAACTGGCTGGTTCCCATATGGAGATACATAAAGGTTTGCTTCAGAGTGGCATTGTAGATAGCAATAGTACCCCATTCTCCCGAATACATGGGATTGCTAGAACTGGTTTTTTTGCCATCCCAGGTTCCGACATAGACAACCTCACCACCAACTAGAGCCTTGACTGGTGTATCAGAAGGAACGCCAAAATCAATACCTGCATGGTATGTGTTGTTTTGAACAGGGTTGCCAGGAATATAATAGTGGTCGAGATAACCACCATCCGAATTTGGCTGTGTAGTAGTTTCAAAAAGCTTACCCCACATCTCGGAAAATTCGGGGCTGCCTTTGAGACTAAGGTAGTTAGTCCCAGTGAAAACGTCACCAGTATGACCCTGCTGGGGTGGATTGTTGGAATAGACACGATCGTATTTCTCGATCAAAGCGAGTGTTTCTGGACGAACTTGACCACTACCACTTTTCCTTGATGGTAAATCTTCCCCTAAAGGAACGATATTTACATCCTCTATCGGGAAATATTTGATGTTAGACCAATCTAATCCCATTGCATTGAAAGTTTCAGCATCAGGAATCCAGCGACGCTTACCTGACTGCATCTGGTAGACTTTACCACCAGTATTGATACTTAATAAACTTCCATCTTTCCTAGATGGCAACTCTTCCCCTAAAGGAACTGTATCTACATCCTCTATCGGGAAATATTTGATGTTAGACCAATCTAATCCCATTGCATTAAAAGTTTCAGCATCAGGAATCCAGCGACGCTTACCTGACTGCATCTGGTAGACTTTACCTCCACCACTTATACTTAATAAACTTCCATCTTTCCTAGATGGCAACTCTTGTCCAGTGGGAATTAGAGCTAAATCTTCATTCGAGAAACGTTTCACTGTATTCGGATTGATTTTTAATGCGTTCAATGTTTCTTGATTTGGAATCAGTCGTAATTGACCATTCTGGACTAAATAGTAATCCGAATTGTAGCTAGCAATGACTTGATTTTCTAGCGATCGTGCTGCTACGTTCACTGCATATACACTTGTCGCATCAGATGAAAGAGAACCTACTTGTAAGTAATAATCTCCTGCTCCTAAAATTACATCGAGATCGAGTGGTTTCGTGGTAAGAGTACCAGTCTTAATTGCCTCACCGGGATCGACTTGACCATTACCATTTCGGTCTTGGAGCAACCACCACTGAGCAGCAGTTCCGGATTGAGATAAGTAAAAATTTACTAATTTTAAGCTGTCGAAGCTAAATTTGTAGAAGTCATTTAAATCCTTACCACCTATTGAACTAAGAATATACCCTATTTCAACCCGATCGCTATTAACACCATTCCCCAAGTCAGCACCACCAGAAGGCAATAATACATTTGCGGCAGTCTGGATTGAGTAATTTCCATCAGGATCTGCCAAAGGAACTGGATCGTTAAGTGGTTGCGCTGAAATTGATACAACTCCTAATGGATAACCATACCAACTCGCTTGACCAGAAGGCTGCACCGTCAAATACCCGTTCTTGTAATAGTGATTAACAACTCCATTACTCACCACAGTCTTATCAAACGCCCCAGCAGATGAGGGCACTTTCCCTTGTCCGGGTTGTGGCGCATTGGGAGCAAAAGTGGCATTCAGCGTATAAGGTCGTACCAGCTTCTCCTGAGTCCAATTCCAATCAGGTTCTAGCCAAAAATTGCTGGGAGTTTTCACCTCAATGTCATAGCGCCCTTTATTGAGATCCAGTTCCAACCATCCATCGGAGTTAGCAGAAACCTCAAGACTAGCAATTGATTCCGGTCTATCGTCAGAACCAATAAACTTCTTAACGCTCACTTCCATTTTACCGTTGGGAGAATTCAAATTAATCCTGATTTTTCCCGACTCATTCACCTCCATCCCATACTTAGCAATCCGGTTGTTGAATTGTATATTGTCATAAGTGACAACACCTGATAAATTACTTAACTCAGAAACAGCAGGCCCTGAAAAAACCGCACTTTGCAGGCTGTTCTCTAAGGAATAATAAGGCTGAGTTCTGTACTGTATATTCCCAGTAAAACTCGAAACCTTATCAGAAATAAACTGAGTTGAGATGTTGTAATCATTGAAACTAGACCCAGCGCCGTTGCCGACTTTGAGATAGTACGTCCCCGGATCGTAGAAATTGCCACCTTGAAAAGAAGTCTGTCCTTCCCCTACTACAGAAGTTTGAAGAGAAGCCCCTTTAAAGAAGGTATGAGATCCAGGCTTGCCGTCAGCTTTCGTAACAGTTACCTGCGGGGGAGTGGGAAATCCTGAGACAGGGTTGAGACTGGTCAAATTCCAACTCACATAACCAGGTTCAGTCACCGTAAATTGGTAATATTTTTCAGGCTGGTTCGAGTCAACCCGATCGCTATCCGAGAAATTAGTTGATACTTGTACAGTAGCCGCCGCGATCGAATTTTCACCTTTAGCCGCCCGTTCCTCCGGCGTAACTTTCCCTTCACCACTCCAAGTTCCAGGAGTCACCCACGGAGTTGGCCGATATACTTCCGGCTTCGTCTTCTTCGCCAAATCCACCGCCGCCAACGTATTCAAAAATCCAAAACCCGTCTCATCATCCCATCCAACCGGCCCCAAATCCCTCGCCGTAGACTTCAAAATCTCCATCACTTGGCGATAGTTCAAAGCAGGATTTGCCGCCCAAACCAAAGAAGCCGCCCCCGCAACTTTAGCAGTCGCTACCGAAGTCCCCGCCATCGTACCCAAATCATTTCCCACAGTCGATAAATCAGGGTGTTCAGTCGTGCCGCCATCCGCCACAATATCCAAACCGCGACCATAACTAGAATAGATCGATCGCCCGTTAATATCCCCAGCCCCAACCGTAAAGATATTGTCAAACTCCTGCGAAGCTTGACCCAAAACCGACATCACACCGCCATCATTACCCGCCGCCACTACCAGCATTACCCCATTTTGCCGCGCATATTCGATCGCACTTCTTTCTGCTGGAGTCAACTCATAGCGCGTCGTCACACTCCCGTCAGCATTCTTCTGAGTCAAATCCAAACTGAGATTGGCGATCGCATTTTTCTGTCCAGAAGCCTTCGCAGCATCCACAAACTCTACCAAAGAATCCGCCCATCTCCCAGAATCGATCGCCCTTCCCACCCACTTCGGCGCAGTCTTATTAATCGCATCAACAATCCCCAACATAAAAGTACCGTGCTCGCTACCTTCCCCAGCTTTCAGCAACGGATTATCATCCCCGCCCACATAATCGCGGCCCTTCTTGATATTCGCGTAATTCAAATAAGGACTATCCGCACTCACACCAGTATCAATCGACCCTACATAGGGCTGAGAAGCCAAGGGAAAATTGAGCAATTGACGGATTGCATTCGGATTGCTAGGATTCGGCGACTGGGGATCGACGGGAATCAAAGCAATCGGCAAAGTCTCAAACGCACCGCCCGGAGTGTAAGGAGTTTGAGTGGCAATCCCATCATGGTACAGACCCAGCGGGTCAAAATCAATCAGCGGTGGTAAATTATTAGTTGGTCCAGAAGGGTCGATCGGGCAAACACCGCTATCAGCCAAGAAATTAGGTAAATGCAAATCAGAAAGCGAGAAAGAACCCAATAACTGATGTAAGTGGTCAAATTCGTGTTCCCAATCCCCAAAACCCGCACTCGGAGTCACAATTCTTTCTAAGATAAAACTTTTCGGTCGTTTCCGACTCTTTGTTTTACTTGAATCCCCAAAACCTTGAGCCCGATCGCGTTTTTTGCCACCAAAATTTAGCCAACCCATAACTTTTCTACCCTGATTAATATGAATTCGATCGCACGAACTTAATTAAATGCCTTCAGACATTCAACCAAAATCCTTACTTGACAAAGATTTTTCAGTAATCGTCAAAAATTTCTGTTTATTTGAGAAATTACGCAAAATCAACAATTTTCCTGCATTGGCGATCCGCAAAAACTTTGTTACTGCTTAATTTCTAGGGTTTTTTGCTTTTTCACACGGTTATTGTATACCAAAAGTATTTGTGCGATCGTAAAGTTTGTGTAAAGTTTTTGGGAGAGCAATCCCCTCCTCAACCAGAAGTATCCTCTACACAAGGTTTCCCACGCAATCACAGGCGAAAAGTGCGTAAAATTTAACTATTTCAGAATTGACACTTGCTTTTTTTATGATTTCTGATAACATGACTACCAAGGTGAAATTTGGATTAAAGTCTAAAACCCAAACAAATATCACTCAAGCTTCTTCACAAAATGCTTCAATACTTCCCTGCTTCATTGAAACTGGGTTAAATTCCCATTGAAAAATACCGTTTTCAGGGAAAATTAGGGTTGATCGAAATACTCAAAAACCTAGCGGAGAAAACTGAAAAATATAAATTTGCGATCGATTCAAGACAATTCAATAAAAACACCCACTTTGACAGAACACTCTTGTCCCCCCCTTCTTATGGGGGGCTAGGGGGGATCGAGTTTCGGCCTAAAACCCAGTGTTTCTCGGTTCGCTCCGAAAGTCTAGATCCCCCTAAATCCCCCTTAAGAAGGAGGACTTTGTGAACACTCTTGTCCCCCCCTTCTTAAGGGGGGCTAGGGGGGATCGAAATCTCCGTCTAAAAACGAGTAATTCCTATTCAATTAAATCGAAACTTTGCCATCCAAAGTTACAATTTACAATGCAACTCAAATCAGCGGTGCAGTGGATATCTCATCCCGACGGTCATTGGATACTTCGCAATCCCGAAGACATTACCTGTCTGCAAGTTGACGACTTTGACAAACAGGTAATCTTGCAACTAAATCAACAGCCACTAACTAACATTCTCGCTGAATACGACCTAGATGTAGAAGATGTGCAAAATCTCTTAAAAGACTTAGCGCAAGCAGGAATGCTAGAAGGAACCAAGCCGCCGAAAGCTAAATTTAATCTGCTATCCTTCACAATTCCCCTAGTCAATCCCGATGTTTGGTTATCGCGGCACATCGACAAAATCCGCTGGATTTGGACGTGGCAATTTGGCTTTTTTCTATGCGCTTTCATCTCTTCCTCCGTAGCAGTATGGTTAGCTTCCGCTGGGGAAGTCGCCACCTCGCACCAGCAGTTATTGGCAGCCGGAAAAATTGAAAATATAATCCAAGTTGCCTTGCTGACAATGCTAGTAATAGCTTTGCACGAACTCGGTCATGCTTTCACGCTCAAACACTACGGCGGTATTGTTAAAGAAATTGGATTGTTGTTTATGTGTCTCATCCCTGGATGCTATACAGATACAACCGATCAATACAGTTTAGTCCGGCGGAAACAGCGAGTTTTAGTAGTAGCGGCGGGAGTATTAATCCAAGTAACAATTTGGGCATTAGCTGTTTGGATGTGGCTGTTTTCTCAATCGAATCCCGTTTGGCATCAAATTAGTTATTTGTTGATGGTGGCGGCATTGCTGACAGTTGCAATTAACTTGAATCCGTTGAATAGATTTGATGGTTATTATTTGTTGGTTGCTGGAACTGGCATTAACAATCTGCGACAAAGGTCGTTTGATTTTTATGTGGATTTGTTGCGGAGAGAGGAGATTGAAGAAGCAGTGCAAACGCGATGGGTTTTGGCGGCTTATGCGCCTTTGAGTATAGTTTATACTGTTTGGGCTTTGAGTTACTTAATGTCTTTGATTGGAAATTGGGCTTTGTTAAATGTTCCGAGTTTTTAACCGTAGATTAATCACAGGCGGGACGCCCGTGCCACAAAAATGCAATTTGATTATTTTAGGGGTTTACTGAAATGAATGTTTGTCAAAAATTGGGAATTGTTGGTGGAAGTTTGAGTTTTGCACTGGTTAGTCAATGTTTTTCTGTACAAGCTGCTACTCTGACTCAAACTTATACTGTGGATCTGGGTTCCCAGCCTTTAAATAGTAGCACAAATGTGGTTTTGCCTAAATTTAATTCGCTGTTGGGAACGCTATTAAAGGCTTATGTTACGGTTAAGTCTACTGTT
>JAYUGZ010000950.1:0-1024 GCA_043767465.1 Cyanobacteriota bacterium | reverse complement strand
TGGCTGTTTCTAAACTCTGCACAGCTTGAGCATACAACCCACTCTCAAAAGCTACTCGGCCAGCTTGGTACTCAGTTTGCACAATTTCTAACTTTTCTGAACTCACCAGCCGCCACCCACTTGACAAATATTAATTTCCAAATTCCGCAAACACTAGAATTCGCTGTTGTTTTGCGACATACCCGACTCGTTGTCGCGTTTGGAACCCAGCAAGTCTAACTGGTCTACTCTAATTACAGGCATTGAGCGATTAGCTCCTGTACTGCGGTCTTGCCAGCGATCGAACTTCAAAGAGCCTGTTACCCCAATTTGAGATCCTTTGCGAACGTAGTCAGCAGCGACTTGCGCTGTTTTGCCCCAGATTTCCAGGGTAAACCAGTCTGGCTGATCGCTGTTCTTGGTTCTGCGGTTGACTGCCAGCGTTAACTTGCACAAAACTGAACCAGACTCAAAATACTTCACGTCCGGGTCGCCGCCGACGCGGCCTACTAAAGTCACAACATTAAGACTCATAAACTTTTTCGGGAATCTGCTCGATTGGTGATGTAGTTAAATCCTGCCAGACGCGCGCCCGCCTCCAAACTGAAGTTGGAAAAGCGCGAATGAGGGCTTCATCCTGATTTTACACCAACTTACCAGAACATATTGATTGTGGATGATTGGCGAGTTTCCGCTCAACCTGTACTCGACAATGTACATTTCTGACTAGACTCAGGATGAAAAACGTAATAGAATCCACCTCGGTTACACTTTTGTAACAACATTATTGCACACATTCGTATTTTAGTTTTTGGGGGGGTACAAATCAGTGGGTCTTCTCAATCGATTTTCCTTATCTAGAGATATGGGTATCGACCTCGGTACTGCTAACACGCTCGTTTATGTATCCGGCAAAGGTATTGTTCTCCAAGAACCTTCTGTAGTGGCGATCGACCAAGACTTAAAAATACCGCTGGCTGTCGGAGAAGATGCTAAAAAAATGCTCGGGCGCACGCCTGGGAATGTCATAGCACTGCGCCCGCTT